>CAYTLS010000314.1:0-4086 GCA_964438745.1 uncultured bacterium | reverse complement strand
CTGATTTTTTATGCTGATTCTGCTAAAACTGTCGCCAGCCATAATTGTAAATTTATCGATCTGAAAGAAAATAATGTTCTCCAGTCCGACAGTATTCTCTATTACAATGAAAAAGATGAAATGCACGCCTTTATTAACCCGGTTTTGATCAAACGTGATTCATTGGGTAATGAAGTTTATCGTATCGAGGGAGATATTATTTCCGGTGATAATGATGAAGCCTCCTTTCTCAGTATCGGTAATGTACGAATTTTTCAGGAGGATATTGTGGCCTATGGTGACAGCGCCAACTACAATGATTCCACAGAAACGATTGTGCTTACCGGCAATCCAAAAGTCCTGAATGAGGAACAAACTATTAAAGGGGAAATGATTAAAGCCAGGCTGAGGGACGGTGATATCAACAATATTCATATTATTGGGCGGGCTTTAGTTACTTCAGTTAATACCGCTTATCTACCATTTGCAAAAGATGATACATTACAGACAACCCGTGATTCGATAAAAGTTCGTGATGAAATGACGGGCAAAGAGATGGAAATATATTTTGATAAAGGCAATATTGATTCGCTACGGGTTTCCGGCATGGCTACCAGCTATTATAATGTTACTGAGGATTCGGTCATCCAGGGCGCCAATAGTGCCAGCGGCGATACGGTAATCATGCAGTTTGATGAAAAAGCGCTTCGTGAAATTGCGGTAATCGGTGGAACAAAAGGTAAGTTTGTGCCCCATGAAACAAACCGTAGCATGGATACGACGGTGGTTTATGGTGCGGAAAGAATTGATTACTATATCGATGAACGAAAGACCGATCTGCTGGAAAAATCCTCGGTAACTCACGAGGATGCAGAATTGACAGCCGGAAAAATCACAGTGCTTTGGAATGAAAATCTGCTCTATGCTTACCCTAATGATACGACGACATCCGATTCTCTGGACGGCTCCTGGCCGAAAATGATCCAGAAAGGACGGGAGCCCTTTATCGGCAAAGAGATGGTTTATAACATTAAAACCAAACGAGGCCGTATTTTTGATGGGCGTACCCACATGGATGATGGCTATTATTATGGCGCCAATATCAAGAAAAAAGGTAAAAAAACTTTTTACATCAATGATGGTGTTTATACTACCTGTGACAAGGTAGATCCCCATTTTCATTTTCAAAGTAAGAAAATGAAAATGATCCAAAAAGATAAAATTCTGGCTCGCCCAATTGTCATGTACATCCACGATATCCCACTTTTGGCCCTGCCCTTTGCCGTGATTCCTAATAAGGGTGGCAATCGCCGCAGCGGATGGATCATGCCCACTTATGGCAATAATAGCAACGTTGGTAATTATCTGCGGGGGTTAGGATACTTTTGGGTGATCAATGATTATACGGATATGAAACTGACCACAGATTTTTTTGATGAAAAGGGAATCCGTCTGAATATTAAAAACCGGTATAAAGTACGCTATAAAGTTGATGGAAATATTTTTGTTTCATACCATGATATGATGTTGCAGGATTATCCCGAGCGGGTCTGGCGGCTGAAAATTAATCATAATCACAATCTTTCGCCCACATCATCCTTCCGCGCCAATGGTGAGTTTGTCAATCAAGACCAGTACATGAAAAAAAATGCCATTGATCTGGAAAACCGGTTGAACCAGCAGCTGATCAGTAATGCCACCTATTCTAAAAAATGGCGAAACAGGCCTTACTCCTTATCCGGAAACCTGAGGCAGACAATCAACCTTCAGGCTACGGAAAAGATCAAAACAGAACCCAACAGAGCCAATATGAAGCAGGCATATCTCAACCGAACATTTCCCAGCATGAGTTTGCGACGCTCAACAGAGCGGTTGATTCCCCTGGGCAAAAGACAGTCATCAACGGATGCCAAATGGTATAACGAAATACGGTATAACATCAGTTCACAACTGAGAAATAAACAGGATATTTACTATCAAAGTGTGGCTGAGAATGATTCCATATTCAAATGGCAGAAAAAAAATGAAATAAAAAATGGTGTGGAAAATAACATTTCCATCAATAGCTCTCAAAAAATGTTATCCTATTTTTCGGTCAATCAAAATATCAGTTTGCAGGAAGACTGGATTTTTGAAATGGATAAGCCGGTTTATGATTCGACTGGAAATATCATAGTCGAAGAAGGAGAGGTGAAAACTGTCACACGAACAGGTTTTTTTCCCCGTCATACTGGAAGTATGTCAGTGGGAATAAACACTAAAATATATGGATTGTTTCCGATTAAAATTGGTGCTTTGCGGGCTGTGCGGCATGTCTTGACACCATCTGTGAATATGAGTTATAGACCCGATTTTACGAAAGAGATTTTCGGGTTGGACCCTGGATATGTTGAAAATTATCAAAATGACGATAAACAATTAAAATACGATCCTTTTCAGAATACTTTGATCGGTTCTACTCCCTCCAGCGAATCGAAAACAATGTCCATTTCACTGCGCAATAATTTTCAGGCTAAAACCGAAAAGGATGGGGAAGAGAATAAGTTTGACCTGTTTACGATGAATGTCAACATGAATCATAACTTTGCTGCTGACAGTTTGAACTGGTCAACGATCAGGACTTCAATCAGGACGAAACTGAAAAATCTGAATCTGGATTTCAGCATGACTCACGATCCTTATCAATACAATACTGATACGCGAAGACGAGTTGATGAATGGAACGATGAGTTTTATTCTGTTCCCATTCCTCGCTTGACTATGTTGCGGGCCTCTACCGGTATTTCTTTAAAAAGCAGTGATTTTGGAAATGACAGCACAACTCCGGATGACACCACAGACCAAACAAGTCGTACTACCACAAAAACCAGCAATCTTTGGTCTGTCAACATGAATTTTAATTATGATATGACGAAAACCAATCCTGACAATAAATCGGAACGGTTTAATATGCGGCTAAGCGCAAAACTGAATCTGACTGAGAATTGGAAGATTAGTTACAGCGCCAGTGTTGACTTGATGGAGCGCATCCTTTACGGACAACGGTTTTCAGTAGAACGTGATCTGCATTGCTGGCGAATGTCTTTCAATTGGACACCCAGTGGTTATGGGAAACAATATTCTCTCCTGATCAGTGTTAAAGCACCGGTACTCAGTGATCTGAAGTATGAGGAGCGCGGGGGGCGGCGCAGAAGTGCTTACTTTTAATATACCCTGTTGTTAGCCTAACCGGCATTATCCATAAAAACATGAACAATACCCGCTTTGCGTCGATACGTTTCTTTCCGTCAGAAGCCGGATATTCTATGGATTGTCTAAATTCATTTTATTAAAAATTATCCCGTAAATTATCAATTTTATTTTATTTGTTTGAATTTGGAAGTTCATGAATATTACGGGTTAAAAATTTGTAGTTCGGGAACAATATTATTTTTATTCAGAATAAACGACTGAAGGGTTTTTTTAAAGGCGAATTAATTAATATTGACTTTTAGGAATGATTGTTTAATTTTTTTAACCCATCAAGAAATTGACGGACTAATTTTGAAATTATTTTGTTGTAAGTTTCTATATTTCAGTTGATTATATTTTTCTGTGAAATATTGTTAAAAAGTAAAAAAAAGAATTGCAATTAAATTTTAAAACCTATATAGTTGGACTACTTTCAAATAAAGATGTAGATCTTTGAAAATTTTTGAAGTGTTGATGACAGTATTCAGTGGATAGTTGTGTTATTCTCGATAACGACCTTATTTTTAGGAGGTTGAAGATTTTAAAAAAATTATAGAAAATCCTTGACACTCTATTTGCTGAATCATATATTAGCGCCGCAAAATAAAGGAGTTTAAATGGACGATTTAGTATGCCCGGCATGTGGATTTGAATTAAATGAGGAAGGTCTGAGAGAATCTCTGGTCTGTCCCCATTGTAAGACAAAATTCAGAAATCGTAAATATGACGATTTTTTAGAACTTCTTGTTTATCATGATATTGTAGAAGATGTGGATTTCATGGATCTGAATGTTTATGGCGATGAAATGATGGTCATGAACGAAGATGACAGTGAAGAGTTAGATTTGACGCCCGATGAATTTGACGCAAAAAATG
>CAYTLS010000313.1:0-4091 GCA_964438745.1 uncultured bacterium | reverse complement strand
CAAAGAAGTGCTGATCATCGTCACCGGCTATAATAAATCCCGCGCGCTGCACCAGGTGGTGGAAGAGGGCGTCAACCACATGTGGACGGTCTCTGCCCTGCAAATGCATCCCAAAGGCATTATTGTCTGTGATGACAATGCCACCATGGAATTGAAAGTGGGTACTGTGAAGTATTTTAAAGATATTGAGCAGAAAAATTTTTTAGGCTGATGTTGAGATAACTTTGGCGATTTGTTGCCGGAGTTTCGGGAGAGTGCTTGCCTGAATTCAACTTGAGAAGGCGGAACCTATAAACAATTCCTTCTCCCTGCCGAAGAGATCCGCATTTCAGCGACAGTGAAACACAATAAATCTTTAGAGAGCATTTGCCTGAACGGGAAATAGAGTTGGAATAATAATCACTCTTCTGAAGACTCCACAACCACTAATTCGCAATATCCTAAAGCTTCACCTCGCTTTTCGACCCAACGATTGCTTAGATCATAGACAGCAAATGCTTAGCAATCCTTTTCGCCGCGTCACCATCCCAAAACTTCGGGCATCCACCGGACTTGGCATTACCATTCAGAATATCATTGACAGCCGACTCAATCTGATCGATCCTCAATAATCGGTTTGTCCCTTCCCAAATGGTCACCGGCCTTTCCGTATTCGGGCGCACTGTCAGGCAGGGAATCCCCATGTAGGTTGTTTCTTCCTGAATGCCACCGGAGTCAGTGAGCACAAATTTCGCATGCTTCGGCAGGTTGATAAACTCCAAATAGCCGATAGGTTCTGTCAGATAAAGGTTGGGGTAACTCTTCAGTTTTTCCATAAGTCCGAACTTTTCCGAGTTTTTTAATGTTCGCGGATGGGCCGGAAAAACCAGTGGTGTCCGCTCTGAAATCTTCCCCCAGATATCAATCAGTTTTTCCAGATTTTCAGGAAAATCCACATTCGAAGGCCGGTGAAAGGTCATCATGCCATAGTCACCGCTTTTAAAAGCATCTCCCAGGCGAATCTTTTTACCGCCAATAGTTTCCAGTTCAATAGCAATGTTTTCAGTGCGCTCCAGGTTATATTTCAAAGAATCGATCATCAGGTTGCCCACCATGTGGATTTGGGATTTGTCAATGCCTTCACTGGTGAGATTCTCATCGGCATCAACGCTGGTGGTGTAAAAAATTTCAGAAATAGCGTCAGTCACCAGGCGGTTAATTTCTTCGGGCATTCCACGATCACGGGAACGCAGACCAGCTTCATAATGTGCGGTTTTGATATGGAGTTTCGAAGCCACCAGTGTGCAGGCAGCAGTGGAATTGACATCACCGACCACAATCACCATATCCGGCTTTTCTTCCAAACAGACCTTTTCAAAACCCTCCATAATCCGAGCCGTCTGGACTGCATGGCTGGCAGACCCAACTTCCAGGTTGACATCGGGTTTAGGAATATTCAGTTGTCGAAAAAAAAGATCGGACATCTTTTCATCATAGTGCTGCCCGGTATGGACCAGCATCGGTTCGAATTCATCATGTTGCTGTAATTCTTTCATAAGCGGTGCGATTTTCATAAAATTGGGACGCGCACCTGCGACTAGGATTATTTTCATTGTTTCTCCATATGTTTTTTTGATATCTCAGTAAATAGTTACACATCTTTATCTGAAAAGGTTCAGGTTGAGGTTTAGGTTAAGAGTGCTCATAGAAATATGATATGCCTTTATTATTTGATTTAGTCCTTTCATTAATCTATTCAGATCGAATATCAGGTCTTTATATTCAGAAAATAATTCCTTAACAATTTTAGGATCAAAATATCCAACTTCATTTCCATATAATAAATGGCTTTGTGTTTCTGTGGCAGAACCTCTGGCAATAATATAAAAGTGGCATTTATCTTTGTTTCCTTTACGTCCAAAACCCTCTGCAATATTTCCTGAAACGCTGTTGGATGATTTTCGAATTTGTGAAGTAAGACCATAATCCTCTGATCTTGGAAGATTAACTGTCAGATTAAAAACTTTAACAGAAAGTTCTAAGGCTTTTCGCCACACAGGCATTTCCGTAAAACTTTTATACATAATCGTATCTTTTTTTATCACAGATTTTAATTTATAACCAACAACTTATCCTGATCCCGCTGAACCTCAACCTCCACCTAAACCTTAGCCTCAACCTCAATATCAATTCTCCCCAAAAATATCCCTGGTATACACCTTATCCCGGACATCTACCAGATCTTCGCAGTGGCGATTGGCGAGGATTACATCGGAATCGGCTTTGAACTGCTCCAGATCGGTGTAAACTTTGGAATTGTAGAAATCATCCTGCTCCAGCACCGGTTCATAGACAATCACTTTAATCCCTTTGGCTTTGATGCGTTTCATCACACCCTGGATGGCTGAAGCGCGGAAATTATCAGACCCGCTTTTCATAACCAACCGGTAAACACCAACCCGTTCAGGCTGCATATCAATAATATGATCAGCAATAAAATCCTTGCGGGTGCGGTTGGCGTCAACAATAGCCGCAATAATATTATTGGGTACCTCTTTATAATTGGCCAGCAACTGCTTGGTATCTTTAGGCAGGCAGTAGCCGCCATAGCCGAAAGAAGGATTGTTGTAATGTAAACCGATCCGGGGATCCAGGCCCACACCTTCAATGATCTGACGGGGATTCATATTATGTTTCAGAGCATAACTGTCCAGTTCATTAAAATAGGACACCCGCATGGCCAGGTAAGTATTGGCAAAAAGTTTGATAGCTTCCGCCTCATTCGAATCGGTAAAGAGCACAGGTATTTTTACCTTGATCGCTCCTTCTAAAAGCAAGTCAGCAAATTCTTTGGCTTTTTCGGAATGATCGCCAACAATAATACGCGACGGATAGAGATTATCATAAAGCGCTTTGCCTTCCCGCAAAAATTCCGGAGAAAAAATAATCCGGTCAGTTTTGAATTCTTCGCGGATCTTTTGAGTATAGCCCACAGGAACCGTCGATTTGATGATAATTGTGGCCTCGGTATTGACCTTTTCAATATCTTTAATTGTAGTTTCAATGGAGGAGGTATTAAAATAATTGGTGTCGGGATCATAGTCCGTTGGTGTGGCGATAACAATGATTTCCGCGTCCTTATAAGCTTCGGTTTTATCCAGCGTAGCCCTAAAATTTAATTCCTTATTATCCAGAAAATCAGTGATCTCTTTATCGACAATCGGTGATTTCTTCTCATTTAGCATCGCGACTTTTTCCGGAATAATGTCCAGGGCTGTGACCTCATGGTGCTGGGCCAATAGAATGCCATTGGACAGTCCTACATATCCGGTACCGGCGATAGTGATTTTTTTCATACGATCTCCCTCTCAATTATTGACACGTCTCTATTTATTACTATTACTCTTTTCTTAAAATCGAAAAAATTATTGGGCACGGCTTTTTGAATTGAACAAATAAATCCGTGGTCAGCCAATAAAATTTTAAAGTTGCTGGTCCGCCTCTTCCAGGATGCCTTTGGCGTCAAAAATTGCGGTGTTGCCATTTTTCAATTCCGGGATATCATATTCCAGGAACTGGTCATGCTTAACCGCCAGAAAGATGCAGTCGTAGCCATTATGTTTGACAAAACTATTTTTCCGGGCCAACAGATCCTCTTTGCTGGTGATCAGGTCAATACCATATTCATCTTTGACCTCTTCCGCGTCTGCCCAGGGATCATGAACATCCACCTCACAGCCGAATTCTTGAAATTCGCGAACCACGTCAATGACTCTGGAATTGCGAATATCCGGACAATTTTCCTTAAAAGTAATTCCCAAAACCAAAACCCTTGAATCTTTGACTTTATGTCCCTTGGTAATCATCAGTTTGACCGCTTCCTGGGCCACATAAGCGCCCATGGAATCATTAATACGTCGGCCCGCCAGGATCACTTCCGGGTGATAGCCGATTTCCTGGGCTTTAAAAGTCAGGTAGTAAGGATCTACGCCAATACAGTGGCCGCCAACCAGTCCCGGGCGAAAAGGAAGAAAATTCCACTTGGTGCCGGCAGCTTCCAGCACATCAATTGTATTGATATCCATGATATTAAAAATTTTCGCTAATTCATT
>CAYTLS010000312.1:0-4111 GCA_964438745.1 uncultured bacterium | reverse complement strand
CGAAGCACCCGATAGTAGAACTTTGGCTTGCGGCTCTGGATACTGACCAGCAATCTTCTCATTTGGAAACCCTTTTCCAGATGTCTGCAGAAATGGTTTTCCCTCATCGTCACGAAACCGCAGAATTTTTAACGAGCCTTATAAAAACAAATCCCCATTGGAAATTGAATTATTATTTGGGATTGATCTATTGGAACAAAGGGTTGATTGTCGAAGCCGGTGATCAGTTTAACGCCTGTGGTAACCAACCGGATTTTGCGGCCTTTTATCTGGCAAAAAATAAACTGGTCGACAATTCTGATTCGGAACAATTACAAAACCTTGAACGCGCCTTTGAATTAAATCCTAAGGATTGGCGGACAGCACTGGCACTCAGTAAGAATTATGAAAAGAGAAAAGAAATTACAAAAGCAATTGCCCTGATTGAAAAGTTCACAAAAAAGTATCCGGAAAACTCACAGTTGGGATTACAATATGTACGATTGTTAAATAAAAATGAACAGTATAAAAAATCACTGCTGTTTTTAGAAAACTTTGAAATATTACCCTTTGAAGGCGCTACAGAAGGTAAAATTGCCTATACCCAAACCTGTACAAAACTTGCTCTCAGCGCCTTACGGGATAAAAAGTACGCCGACGCGATTGCCTATGCCGAAAAATCAAAAGGCTGGCCGCAAAATCTCGGGGTCGGCAAACCCTACCATACCGATGACAGATTAGCTGATTTTATCATTGCTCTAGCCCGCGAGCAAAAGAGCGATATATCCGATTATACAATGGTGACAAGCTACAACCATCCGGCTGAAGCCGATGAAAACCCCAACCTCTATTTACAACTGCTCGCTCTGAAAAAAATAGGACAAGAAAAAAAGGCCCTGGCGCTTTTGAAAACGGTTAAAGAAGATGCGACGGATAATAAATATGTCGATTGGGTCTATGCGAGGTTTACTAACAATTCCAATTATCTAAAACCGGAAAAAAAACTATTGGATTTAGATCATAAAAATTCCACCACAGGCTTCACCAACATCATTGAATTATTAAGAATAATAAAAGAATAAACCATAAAGGTCAAAATCATGGTAAAACAGATCAATTTTTTAGCAATAATATTAATTGTTTTGGGAGCCTGTTCACAGCAACCAACACCAACGATTAATTTTAGAACGAAGCATGAACCCACAATAAATTATGATGTACCCTATGAAATTGGGAACTGGAATCATCCCAATTACAGCAAAGCCTTTAAAAGCAATGGTAATCACAGGGCCGTCATTGAAGTTGAAGAACCAACAGACGGTAATGTCCAGGTCACTATACCCTGGCGAAGACGAGATGACAATCCGGATCAAAAGGATATTATTATTGTTGATGCCACGGATAATTCAGTCATAAATCACCGCTATGTTCTGGAAAACAACAATGAATTCGGTCACATCATTTTTAAACCCAACAAAGGGTCCGCAACCTATTATGTCTATTACTTTCCCCATAGCTCAACCGGCTCTTATTACCCGACATTAACCTATCATAAACCGACAATTTGTGATGATAACGCCTGGCTGTCAGAAATTAAATCAGCAAAGGATCATCTCGCGAAATTGCCAAAAGCCAAACTTATCAGTCTGCAATCCATTGACGATTTTCATAGTTTCTTTCCAATGGAGGTGATTGCCACAGCAAAGGAGACACAAGATTACTTCAATCGTTTTGATAAGCCCTTTTACCTGTTTCCGGAATATCGTGAAAACACTATCAAATTAGTTGATTTTCTGCCACTAAGATGGATCGACCAACAAGAAAATATCAATGGCATTTCTGACCAGGTTAAGCGAGGAGAATATTATACCTTTCAGGTTGGCGTTTATACACCGGAAGTTGATCTGCAAAATCTTGCTCTGGATTTTAGTGATTTTGTCGGTAATACGGGCCAGAGCATTCCCAAAGATAACATCACATGTTTTAACAGTGGCGGTATCGATTTAAATGGCAACTCCTTCAAAAAGGAGATCTCCGTACAGGCAAAGAAAACACAAGCCCTGTGGTTTGGCGTCCAAATTCCAAAAAATGCTAAACCGGGATCTTATTTGTCTCATGTGATTATTAAACCTGACGGTCTTGAAGCGGACACAGTATTTGTCAAACTGGCGGTTTCCTCTGAAACGATTGAAAATTATGGCGATGATTCCCCGGAAAACATGACACGATTGCGCTGGTTAAATTCCACCATTGGTACAGATAACAATGCCATTATCGATCCTTTCATTCCGGTTTCAGTATCTGACAAAACAATTCGGATTTCAGGCCGTGAGATCGAACTGAATGACTTTGGGTTGCCGAATAATATTTACTCCTATTTCACACAGGAAATGACACGTTTAAAAGATGATAAAGAAGCGCTGCTAACACACCCCATTCAATTTGAAGTCATCAAGCATGATAAGTCTAATACTGACTGGAAATCTTCCGCCTATCAAATTGAGCAGCCCTATCGAAGTGCGGCAACCTGGACAGCTAAAAATAGGTCTGATGATTTCACCATGACTGTATCCGGTACTGTCGAATATGATGGAATGTTAGACTACAACATTCAATTGACAGCAAAAAATGATTGTCAACTTAAAGACATCAATCTGACAATTCCATTGGAAAAAGATGTGGCGCAATACATACTGGGACTTGGTGAAAAAGGCAGTCAATTACAAAAGGATATCACCTGGAAATGGGACATCACAAAACACCAGGAAGGCGCCTGGATCGGTACCATTAACAAAGGGTTGCAATTTGTCCTCAGAGATGAAAATTATGAAAGACCGCTGAATACGAACTTCTACCAAAATAAACCTCTGAACCTGCCGCCCTCATGGTATAATGACAATAAAGGCGGTATTGATATCACAGCCATTGATAATAGTGTTGAAATAAAAAATTACAGCGGTGCAAGGTCCCTCAAAAAAGGAGAAACCCTGAATTTCAACATCCGCTTCCTGATTACGCCTTTTAAAACCATTGATTTCAAAGAACACTTCAACACTCGGTTTGTGCACAAATATGTTCCTGTGGATTCAGTGGTGAGCCTGAATGGGACCGTGGTCAATGTCCATCATGCCAATGAAATTAATCCCTATATCAACTATCCATTTTACAACATCGATAAACAAAAAGCCTATATCGACGAAGCCCATCAAAAAGGCATCAAAGTGAAATTATACAACACAATCAGAGAACTAACCTATAAATGCTACGAACTGTTTGCATTGAAAAGTCTGAACCATGAGATACTTAATGATGGCAAAGGTGGCGGGCACAGCTGGCTGCAGGAGCATTTGAAGTCACATTACCATTCTGCCTGGCATGCGACATCAGTCAATGATGCTTCAATATTGAACAAAGGTACCTCCCGGTGGACAAACTATTACATTGAAGGTATCAACTGGCTGGCGAAAAATCAGAAAATCGACGGGTTGTACCTGGACGATATCGCTTTCAGCAGGTCAACGGTCAAACGGATCGCCAATGTCTTTTATAAGCAAAGAGGCGCCTATGTCATTGACCTTCATTCTGCAAATCAATATAATGACCGAGACGGGTTTATAAACAGCGCTTTTTTGTATATGGAGCACTTTCCTTATGTCTCAAGGCTCTGGTTTGGCGAATACTTTGAATATAACCTCGGCCCCGATTACTGGTTCACGGAGGTATCGGGTCTTCCCTTTGGATTGACCGGTGAAATGCTGGAAGGAGGCGGCCATCCCTACCGCGGTCTTGTCTATGGAATGACAACGCGGGTTTATGGCAACTATAATCCCGGCGCCATCTGGAAACTATTTGATGCTTTTGATATTGCCAACAGTGACATGCTGGGATACTGGGTTGACCGATCACCAATCAAAACCAATCATGAAAATATCAAAAGCACAGTATATCTTCATAAAGATAAAGTGTTGATTGCTGTAGGCTCCTGGTCTAATAAGGATAAAAATGTCGAAAAGAGTGAGGGTAGAAGCAAAAAAAAGCAGCCCACCCCATAAAATGATCTTTTTTGACAGGGCATTGATGGAGAGTGTGATGCGATGTCGAGTTGAGGAGGAAATCGCTGCAAGTGCAGATG
>CAYTLS010000311.1:0-4111 GCA_964438745.1 uncultured bacterium | reverse complement strand
TTATCCCTATAAAAATAATAAGGATGTAGGTGGAATGGGATTGAGAGTACAGGTTAGAGCCTATCAATGGTCCAATGTACTGGCATCGGATGCAATCTTTTTTGTATATGAAATCACAAACGAAACAGAAAATGATTATGAAAAAGTTGTTTTCGGTATGTTCGGTGATCCCCATATCGGTGGAACAAATGATTTTTCTGATGATTTTGCCTACTTTGATACAGAAATAAATATGGTTTATGGATATGATGGTGACAATCGCGGTGAATGGGGTGGAGAAACCGGCTGGCTGGGATACACTTTCCTGGAAAGTCCGGGTAATCCCTATGACGGTATAGATAATGATGGCGACGGCATGATTGATGAATCAATGTTCAATGGCATCGATGATGACGGCGACTGGGACCCTATGATACATGATGTTGGAGTAGATGGAATCGGAACTGATGATCCTAATTATCCCGGGCCGGATGAAGGAGAAGGTGACGGAATACCAACTGCCGGTAATATTCTCGACCCAACCAAACCGGGAGAACCAAATTTTGAAACCACTGATCTTGATGAGGCTGACCAAATCGGCCTGACAAGTTTTAATGCCTATCAGTATGGCGCCGATGCCATCAAAAATGACATGTCCATGTGGAACAGGCTAAAGCCTTCTACGGTAGTAGGCAGAGAGAATGCTTTTACAGATATTGCACAAAATGCTGATAATATCTTTTTATATGGTTCCGGTTACTTTCCCTTAAAATCGGGGGATACAAAACGGTTTTCCATTGCTCTGCTGATGGGAGAAAATGAGTATGATCTGTATAATACAGCCAATGTTGTTCAGAATATTTATGACAGTGGATACAGATTCGCTAAACCACCGGAAAAACCAACAGTTTCTGCTGTGGCCGGTGACGGCAAAGTCACCATTTATTGGGATGACGCGGCAGAACAGTCCTGGGATCCTGTATATGGTTATGATTTTCAGGGATATGCGATCTATCGTTCCACAGATCCCGGTTTCAATGAGGTACATACAATTACAGATAATAATGGAATAGCAACATTTCATCAACCCATTGCACGGTTTGATTTGAAAGATGGCATAAAAGGCGAAGCCCATGTCGGTATCAATGGTATTCATTACGACCTGGGACGCGACACCGGTCTACATCATGAATTCACCGACACAACAGTAACCAATGGTGTCAAATATTATTATGCCGTTTGTTCCTATGATATCGGCGATACCACCGGTACAATGGACGTACCACCCTCTGAATGTACAAAAACCGTTAACAAAAACACCTATACCGGGCAGGAAGAGTTTGATATCAATACCCTTACAGTTACCCCCTGCGCGCCTGCCCCGGGCATATTAGAACCTTCCATGACTGATGAGGGCTTAAAACACTATGGGCCGGGAACGGGTTCTCTTGAAGTAAAATTCATTGATGAACAGATCATTAGAGACAACATTGATTACAAAATAGATTTTGAGATCATCACAGATGGACCTGCTGATACTGTTTTCAATGTCACGGATCAGACAATATACGAACAAACTGTGGTTCCGGAAGATGACAGTTGGATACAATTAACAAGGGTAAATATCACAGATGTTCAGGTTTTAAAAGACAATAGTGTTTGTGACACCAGTAATTATATTTTAAATACAATTATGGGACGAATAAAATTTACAGCAAATCTCTTTGGTGAGAATATACTGCTGAAATACAAACACCAGCCGGTTTTTCAAAACAAGTATTTAAATGGCGAAGACGGTAATGCCAGTTTTGATGGTATGCGTATTATTATCAATAATGACAGAATCGCTATTCGTGAAGATTACACGGGATGGACAAAAGGTGCCTCCAATATGGGATTTTTAGTCGGACAGTGGTACCCTGAAGCAGACTTGTATCCTAATTCTTATAAAATTATCTGGGATGAGGAATTTCTCAATGAAAAAACACAATTCGGCC
This sequence comes from uncultured bacterium, assembly GCA_964438745.1. Lineage (GTDB taxonomy): Bacteria > Fidelibacterota > UBA2242 > UBA2242 > JAFGTP01 > JAFGTP01. Next base: position 2,135 of record CAYTLS010000311.1, on the reverse strand, counting down.
AATATGCTCCTTTCAGAATTTATGATGTGACCTATGCTTATATGGATTCTGTCAGTGCCGCGCCTTTTTTAATTATCGGAGCTGTAAACAATACCTTTGATTTTAAAAAATCCGGAATTGGAATATTGAAAGCAGAAGAACAAACTATAGAAAACACAACCTGGAAGATTACCTTTCAGTATCCGCCCTCAGATGTCGATACCTTATTACCGGAAAATGGTGATGAATTCACCCTATCCGTAGGCCGTCCTTTCTCCGAATATGATTCCTTCACTTTCACCACAAAATCAGCAGAATATCAACCCGAGGAAGTAGAAAATCCACTGGATCGGATAGCTGTGGTGCCAAATCCTTACTGCGCACAGGCTATCTGGGAACCAAAAGTGGAGCATACAGGCTATGGACGGGGCGAAAGGCGAATCGAATTTATAAACCTTCCGCCTCAGTGTACAATACGAATTTATACTGTGGCCGGTGAATTGGTCAGAAAACTGGAACACAATACCAGTATGTGGAATGGTTCCGAAACTTATAATTTGCTTAACAATGACAACCAGGAAATTGCTTTTGGCATGTATCTGTGGCATGTTGATGCGAAAAAGTCTGGACTGGGAACAAAAACTGGAAAATTTGCGGTGATAAAATGAAGAATCTAAATAAAATATTAATCATACTGATCTTTAGTGTAACCATAAGTTCCGCGATGACAAAGACCGGTACTTCAGTAGGTCATTTTTTGAAAATTGGAACAGGTGCCGATATTGTTGGAATGGGAGAAAGTGGTGTGGCAAATGTACGAGGAATGTCGGCAATACAGTTTAATCCGGCCGGATTGTCCCGGTACCATACCCAGGGAGTATCATTTACGCAAAGCAACTGGCTTGTAAACAATGAGTTTTTTTATTTTGCCGGTAGTATGGAATTTGGAAGAGCCGGGGTGGTTGGATTTAGTTTAACAACCCTTGATTATGGTGATATGGCGGTTCGGACTGTAGAACAGCCGGAAGGAACCGGTGAATTTTTCAATGCCCAGGATATGTCTATCGGGCTCTCCTATTCCAATAATTTGACGGATCGTTTTTCTATGGGTGGACAGGTAAAATATATTGGGCAAAAAATATGGCACATGAATGCAAAAACAGCTGCTATTGATTTGGGCGCCTTGTTTATTACTCAATTCAAAGATATTCGGTTAGGCATGTCGATCACTAACTTTGGCGGAAAAATGAAAATGAGTGGGCGGGATGTGCGCTTTTATAATGATCCTGATGAAAAGTCCTATGGTAATAATGATCAGATTCCTGCTGAATATCAACTGGACCAATGGCCATTGCCTCTTACTTTTCGGGTTGGTTTATCAGGAGAATTTTTGGAAAACAGATTAATGAGAATGACATGGGCCGTGGATGCCATTCATCCCAGTGATAATACGGAATATGTAAATCTCGGAGTTGAGGCGGAAATTAGTAAACTGTTCTACCTGCGCTCCGGCATGCGCACTTTATTTATGGAAAACAGGGAAGGCGGCTTGAGCTTAGGCGCAGGATTGAAGTATACTTTTAGTCAATCACTGAAACTTCAAATAGACTATGCGTTTAGTGATTACGGCAGACTGGATAATATTAATATGTTTACATTATCCATTGGTTTTTGATAGAAAAAGTGTTGTTTGCTGAAATATCATCGGTTTGATTGTGGATTTTTTTGAGCCGGATATAGCAGACAGATCAATATATAGAAATAACAAAAAAAGCCAGTCACCAAGAGACTGGCTTTTTTGACGTTAATCCTGCATGACATTGGGGTTTTTCTGTAATTCATACCCGCTTACCGCCTGTTGTAATTTATCATAAATTTGTGGCCTGATGGGATACATTTTCCTGTTTTCCCTGGTGGGATAAACTCGATTTGTTAACAAGATACCAATCAGTTTTTTATGGGGATCTATCCAGATAGATGTCCCGGTAAATCCATTATGTCCAAAAGAAGAATCAGAAAAATAATGCCCGCTGGATGAATGGCCGGAAGGTGTATCCCAGCCAAGGCGATGGCTGTTATCCTCCACAATATTTTGTGGTTTCAGAAAAATTTCAATTGTTTCCGGTTGGAAAATCCGGATGCCATTATAAATCCCT
>CAYTLS010000310.1:0-4119 GCA_964438745.1 uncultured bacterium | reverse complement strand
TATCGATTCCTTTAAAATTGAGGGTCGGCTCAAAGAGAGCAATTACATCAAAAATATTGTCCCTTTTTATCGACGAAAGATAGATTAGTTGATCCGTGACCGATCTATCAGCGCGGCTAGTTCAGGAACAGTTTCAGCAGATTTTCAAAGCGATCCGAACAAAACCTTTAACCGTGGCTATACCGATTATTTTTTCAAGGGTAAACAGCGCCAGGTCAGTTCTATTGATACGCCCAAAATGCGGGGTGAATATATCGGTAAAATTATCACTGTGAGAGACAATTATTTCATTTTGGATAAATCCCCCTCCCTTTCCAATGGCGATGGTATCGCTTTTTTTGTAAATGACCAATTACACGGCACCAATATAAATGAAACACGGGGGAATAAAGTCTATCCCGCCAGTTCACAACATCTCAAAACCGGTACCGCTGTTTACAGAAACTACGATCATCAATATTTATCCCGATTGAAAACCGCTCCGCTAGCGCGTAACATAAATATGGTCTATAAAATTGAACAAACAGCAACGGGTTTACAGATCATTGCTAAAGATGAAGACGACAATTCAGTGGAAACAGTTATTTCAGATTTTGAAATTGCAAGAAACAGGGAAGCCGCCCAAAAAAATCTCGTGGACAGTTTATCGAAAACAGGACAGACGATTTTTGCCTGCTCAAAGATTGAATGCAACCTGAAAGAATTCCCCCATTTCAGAAAGTCACATATCAATAAAATCCGGCGCCAATTGCTCGACCGTTTATTGGCAGAACGAATCGCCAACAAGCCCGACAGAGGCGTCAGGATTAAACCAAATACTTTTCCCTATCCGGCCAGCAGACTTGATTATCGCGGCAATGTGATCAATCAAAAAGCCCGGGATTTTTATCTCAGGCATGGTGTTGAAAGTATTGAGCACGGAATAGAAAAACGCCAAAATATAGGGTATCCTATTGTAATGACAACAAAATATTGTATAAAAAAGGAACTTGGATTCTGTACCAAAGATACCTCAGGCACCGCTACCGGCAACTGGAAACTGGTTGATAATGAGGGCAACACATTCACCCTGATTTTTCATTGTAATAAATGTGAGATGGATGTCATTCGCGAAGGTTAGCCTTTTGTATTGGTAATATTTTTTTGTATACGACGGATTTTTTCTAAAGTTATCTTCTCATCTTTAGTCTGCATTACACATAAAAATATGAACTATGACCGCTTCGCGCCGAACCGTGTACTGATACACTAAAGTCATTAATTTTAAAAATCTTTATAGTTGCGGATTATAAATCCACCTCCGTATTATTAATAATTATTCTGTTTTCCTGCTGGCATTAATGCCGGTGTGTCTTTCCTTATTTCAGATCATAGGAAAAAGATAATATATAAGGATATTCCGGAATCTCCTCCAATAATAACATCGCCACATCCAACCTTAATCCATTCGCCTGAAAGCCAAGGCCAAAAGAAGCATTGTTGTATTCCTTTTGGATGGAATAGCCGCCCCGCAAAAATATCTTTTCATAGAGAGAGAACTCGCCACCGACTTTAATGTCTGTTTGTTCAGTTTGCAGGCGATGATCAAAATAAATCCCAAGCGCGCCATTGAACGAATGATTGTCCGCCAGCAGATTTGGCCGCACAAGACCAATTTCCAGGGCCGTTGGTAATGTTGTTGACTCATCTTTTAAAGCCGCCATTTTCCCGATATTTTTCATGGCAAAGGTTAGGTGCAAATCCGAGGGCATTTTCCACATGGCCGCCGCATCCAGCGCAAAACCGGACGCGCTTTCCGTATAAAGAGATTGGTAGAGATACTTACCATTAACCCCGACAAATAGTTTGGGAATAATTTCATGGGTGAATCCCAGTGCCCCCACTAAAAATTGCGCGCTGACCTCCCCTTCCGGTTCATCAGAAGGCTTACTGCGGATCTCTATACCCGGCGCATTGACAAAATTTAATCCGGCGCCAAAAGTCCCGAATTTTGTATTCTTGCCCAGTGTCAGCACACTTTGGTTAACATCGGCGAACCAAAAATTGTTTGTAAAATTAATATTGGTTTGTTCATTATAAATGCCAATTGGATTCTCGAATAAAACCATGCCGCTAGTCGGTTCCGAAGAAAAAACTCCCATGGCGGCAGCCGATTGTGCTGAAGTGGGCATATCCAGGAAGGACATACCGGTATTGCCTGCATATATATTTGCGGTAATAATAATGACGATCAGTAAAAACATCTTAACTTTATTCATTTTGCTCCCTAAAGTTTAAAATTCCAGGTGAAAACATGATTATGTCCTTCACCATATTTCTCCTGCACAAAGGCATAATCCAGTTCGGTTTTTGTGTGCCACAAAAAATCATATTTCAGGCCACAGCCAAAGGTGAAACTATTGCGGTCATAGCCGATTCGCAGATGACCGAGATCTTTGTAATCATAGGCCAAACCACCATGATAATAAATATTATTTTCCATAATTTCAATATCGGAAAGGAACAGGAAATTTCTAAACCGGTACATAATGCCGGCACGATAGACCACTGGAAATCTTTCAATGTAATTGCTGCCTTCTTCATCGAAAATCGAAGTGGTTTTCCAGGTATAGGAGGCGGTCGCGTCTTTGATCTGGGCACCAATAGCAAAGTTGTCCAACGGTGTCCAATAAACACCGCCGTCAAAACCAACACCGGTTCCGGTAATATCCAAAAGCGAATGACGCAGATATTTCAAAGTTACTCCAAACGCAAATTTCTCACCCATCCGATTACCAAAGGTTAACATCAGGGCATCTTCACCGGTAGAATACACTTCATCAGGAATTCCTGAAAAAGTCCGTCCCTGAATATCATCAACCCCCGCGTGAATCCACTGCAGCGATACTGATGCCGTTGGCGGCAAAGGATAACTAAATCCCAGGGAATTGAACTTTCGATCCAGACTCATAAAAGCATACCCGGTGGTAAAAGAGATATTTTCATTGAAGGCGATCAGGGCCGGGTTGTAATAGGTGCAGGCGTTACTGCCGGTCAATGCAACCCCGGCATTTCCCAATGCCATATTTTCCGCTCCCATGCCCACTCGCAGGAAGGCGCCGGCATATCCCGAGGTATACTCTGTATCATTAGCCTGTAGTCCAGTGATTAACCATAAAACCAGTACTAATATATTGATTGTTTTTTTCATAATGCTACTCATTTAATTATCATCAGTTTTGTCCAGCCTGTGCTGGATTTTCCATTGACCTTTTTGGTCAGTTTACAAAAATAGGTGCCATTGGCGGCATAAAAACCATTATCGGTGCGTCCGTTCCAGAGCAACACATTGTCGCCGGTGGCGGTTTCATAAATGCTTGATTTATATATTCGCTCCATTGCAAAAGTGAATATCTCCAGGATGACTTTCCCCGGATTTTCCAGATCATATTGAAAGCGGACATGGCCTTCGCCATTCAGCTGATTCTGGTGGGTCGGAGAAAAAGGATTCGGATAGGCATAGAAGACTGGCTCCCCCTTGGTCTTAGTACTGACAAAAGAGCGATAAATCTCCCAATCCATTGTTTCCAGGTTTCGTTTGGCAATGCCATCAGAGGTGCCGATCCACAATTGCGTTTCTCCGCTCCGGTCATCGACTTTGGCTTCATAAACGGTTTCATCCAATATGCGGTCGCCATTGGGCGCTTGTGCCGCCCGGTACAATGACCAGTTTTTGCCATCAGTGGATTTGAACAATCCCTTTTGCGTTGCAATAAAAACCAGTGAATCATAGCTGCTGATACTGTAAGCGCGTTCATTTTTCAACACCGTGGTCCAATTTAAGCCGCCATCAGTGGTTTTGCTGACCGCCTGGTATTCACCGGGATTATCGGCTGGTAAGGTCACCGCCCAGATAGTTTCTTCACCCTTGTGAACCTGCCGGTGTAGCGCAACTACAAAATTACCGGAAACCGATGAATTTTGGGCGTTGAATTTCTCCCATTGGATATAATCATCTTGTACAATTCCGCGATTAATACCATTGGCTGTGCCGACCCAGACTGTATCCGAATACGCGATTACTGAAAATCCTTTATGGTTATGGTTACCGCCGGCGGCCGGATCGCGGGGATCAATTTT
>CAYTLS010000309.1:0-4129 GCA_964438745.1 uncultured bacterium | reverse complement strand
TCAAAATCTATCCTTTGTTTTTTTATCCACGAATTTCACGAATGACCACCAAAGTTTTTTATTTTTGGGAACTGCGGCACTGAGTTTATTTTAATATTTACCACGCTGAAGCTTGGTGTTGGACGGACTGTTCTACCCAAGTATAAAATCAGATTAACACTACAATTTATTGTGGTAGATAATGAATCACAAAAATGAGACTGAGTGCGCTTCACCATACTTCTTAAATATCTATTTTTAGCGAACAAAATTTTTCTCATAATATTCCAAAACCTGTTGATAGTCTTCGGGTGTATCCACATCCATGCCAATGCCCGGATCATCAACATCGATTATTTTAACCGGCTTACTGTGAATATAGTTTCGAAGAATCTCTGTATTCGGATATTGCAGAATTTCAGGAATCAACTGGCTGTTGAATAAAACCGGGTGGCCTTTTTTGCCTTTGTACCTGGGAATGATGATATCATCATCAAATTGCAACATCAGGTCAAAAGTACCAGGGGCTACCACCGGCTGGTCACCGGGTAAAATGAAAAACCGTCCGGATTGCACCGCTTGAATGCCACAGCGCACCGAAGAAAACATTCCCATCTTAAAATTTTTATTTTTGATCAACATAACGTTAGACATTTCTCCAACAACCTTTGACAATTTAGAAAAATTATGACCACCCACAACAATTATTTTTTCGCAAAAATCACACATACTTTCGATCGTGCGGACCAGCAGCGGTTTGCCATAGATGTCCAGAGCCGGCTTGAAGTCCGGCGCTCTTTCAGAAAATCCAGCGGCCAATAATATTCCGTCAACACTCATTGTATTTCCTCAATGGATTTGATGGCATTTTTAGGAAATTCTATCTTTTTCATGGCTGAATCAACATCTTTAAGCCCGTTTCCGGTGATCATCAAAACAATGATGGCATCTTCCGGCAATTCAGCCTTCATTTTTAAAAATCCGGCATAGGAAGCGCTGGCCGCCGGTTCTGCAAAAAGTCCGGCTTTGGCGGATAATTGCAACTGGGCGGTAAGAATTTCATCGTCGGTAACCATTATAGATTTACCCTTGTGCTTTTGTAATTTTTGCAAGGCCAGGTAGCCGCAGCGGGGGATATCTACCGCAATGGAATCGGCGACGGTATGAGATTCCATGGTGATAAATTCACCCGATCTCAATGCCTTGTAAATTGCATTACTGCCTTCCGCCTGTACTGCAATGATAGTGGGAATTTTTTTGATAAACCCAAATTCCAGTAAATCCTCAAAGCCTTTGTAAATGCCGCTGAGAATGACGCCATCACCAACGGGTACGAAAACATAATCCGGCGCTTTTTCCAATTGCTTATAAATTTCAAAAGAGGCGGATTTTTTGCCTTCAATTGTCAGCGGATTGTAGGCGGTATTTCGGCTTAGTAAATTGTATTTTTGTGAATATTCCAGCGAAAGGTCAAATGCGCGGTCGTAGTTGCCATCCACTGTAATCACTTTTGCGCCATATTGGAGGGATTGCACCATTTTGGCTTTGGGCGCGGAGGTTGGCAGAAATATGGTAATGTCCAGGCCGCTGGCAGCACCGACACCGGCCATGGATGACGCGGCGTTTCCGGTGGAGGCCAGGACGATTTCTTTAATTCTATGTTTTTTGGCGAAAGCTGCGACTAATATTGACGCCCGGTCTTTATAAGAACCGGTAAGATTGTGCGTATCATCTTTCAGGTAAAGATCGGGCAAATTGGTCAAATTATCAGATTGCCACAGAGGCGTATTGCCCACCGGAATTTTCGGAAACCATTCCTTATCAACCGGGAATAAATTATCAATCGAACCGGACAATTGGATTTGTTCGCAACTATTGTTGTGAGATTTGTATTTTACTTCCAGAATGCCTCGTAATGGTTCGTCAATTCTTTGTGTTTTTGTACATTCCGGACAGACCATAATTTCCGGTGCGATTTCATATTCAGCGTTGCATTGTGAGCATTTGTAAAATTTTTCCATCATAATTACCTAAACTATTTCTGTATCAAACATTGTAACGAAATCAGTGTAATTCATCATTGTTATTACAATTTTTATTACGGCCTTCCGCCCATGGTCAAAGCCATGACCGATTTGGCTGTATGCAATCTGTTTTCTGCTTCATCGTAAATAATGGCGGCGTCACTGTCAATTACTGCCGGTGTAACTTCATTGCCACGGTCTGCAGGAAGCGCGTGCATATATTTAACGTGAGGCTTTGCCAGTTTCATACGGCGTTCATCGCAAATCCAGTCTTTGTGTTTCTCCAGATTGGCTTTCATTTCTTTGCGAACTTCGTCTTCATTGTTATTATAATCATCGAAAGTGTAATTGCCAAATCCACCCCAGTTTTTAGGAATGACGATATCTGCGTCGGCAAATCCGTCATCCATATCATCCACAAAATTCAGTTTACCGCCGTTTGCAGCAGCATTTTGATGGGCAGAATTCACCAGGTCTTTGTAAAGAGGGAATTCCTTTGGCGCGGCCACTGTCATATCCATTCCATAGCGGGGAAACATCAGGATTTGTGATAAGGGGACAGACAGCGGTTTTGCGTGGGAAGTGGCGTAAGCCCAGGAAATGGTAATTTTTATATCTTGCAGATTTTTACCAAAATATTCCTGGATCGTCATCAGATCAGCAATCACCTGCATGGGATGATAAAGATCGTCCTGCAGTGACATCACGGGAAGAGATGAATGTTCCGCCAACTCATTCAGATATTTATTTCCAATGCCGTAAAAGCAATTCCGGCAGGCGATACCGTGTCCCATTCGCGAGAGTACCATGGCGGTGTCTTTGGCCGATTCGCCATGGGATAATTGCATTTTGTCCGGTGTCAGGTCGTGGGCATGGCCGCCCAACTGGGTGATGCCTGCTTCCATGGAATTGCGGGTTCGTGTGGATTGCTCAAAAAACATCATAAATAATGTTTTGTCTTGTAGTAAGCGATGGGGATCACCTAAAGCGAACCGTCGTTTCAGGTCCTGTGCTACATCTAGCACCATATCGATTTCCTGTTTTGTCCAGTCCTGAAAAGTGATCAGGTCTTTTCCTCTGAGTAGTGTCTTGGTCATATTCATTTCTCCTTTTTGCTGCGGAATTCCGCGGATATTTATTTAATCTTCATAATATCAATCCTATGTTAATCTGTGGCTAAAATTTCTTTCTTTCCAATATGTAAGGCAACGACGCATAAAACGCAGCACATTTTTCCAGGTGATCCACCGGCACTTTTTCATTAGGTGCATGGGCGTAAATTTCATTCCCGGGGCCGAAGCCGATGCAGGTTATATTATGTTTTCCGCAGATCGCAACACCATTGGTGGAAAAAGTCCACTTGTCAATTCTTGGTTCATCATCAAATAAGGATTTATATGTTTCCCGTCCGGCCTGCACAAAAGGATGATCTTCTTCCAGTTTCCAGGTGGGATAATATTTTTCCTGTGTAAACACAGTGCCTTTGTAACTGGGCCTGTCATAATTTGGAACAACCACCTGGCTGTCATTATTGATGATATTTTGAATTTCATTCACAGCGCTTTCTTTGGTTTCGCCCCAGGTCAGGCGGCGGTCGATATGTATAAATCCGACATCAGGTACCGCGCACAAGGACGGTGATCTGGTCTGAAACAGGGTGGGCGCAATGGAGCCTTTGCCAAGAAACGTGTCATTTTTGAGATTATGATGCAATCCTTCAATTGCGAGGGCGGTTCTGGCACCCGAGTAGATCACGTTTTTGCCCCGTTCCGGCGCGGAGCCGTGACAGGAAAGGCCGGCAATGTGAACTTCCATTTCCATACGGCCACGATGACCGCGATATAACCCAAGATTGGTGGGTTCTGTGATCACGGCAATATCAGGCCTGATGTTTTCTTCTTCAATGAGATAAAGCCAGCAAAGACCGTCGCAATCCTCTTCCATTACAGTGAAAGTAAAATAGATAGTATATTCCCCATCATAGTTCATTTCCGTAAGAATCCTGGCAGCTGCGACCATTGCTGCTGCACCACCTTCCTGATCAACTGTACCGCGGCCATGCACGAAGTCATCTTTGATCAGACCTGAAAATGGGGGCGTTTCCCATTGAGATTCATCGCCGGTAT
>CAYTLS010000308.1:0-4131 GCA_964438745.1 uncultured bacterium | reverse complement strand
GTTTATAAATTTGGAAATGAAGAACAGAAAGACCGTGTTTTACCAAAATTTTGCAAGGGCGAAGTCAGTGGCTCCATGGCATTAACAGAACCTGATGCCGGTTCAGACCTGCAGGCAGTAGCCTTGAAAGCCATTGAGAAAGATGGTAAATGGTATCTTGACGGTGTGAAGCGTTTTATTACCAATGGGTCCGGAGAGGTATCCCTGGTATTGGCCCGTAGTGAAGCTGGTTCCAAAGGGGGGCGTGGCTTGAGCATGTTTCTATATGAACGCTATCGAGATGACAATATGATCGTACGGCGAATTGAAGATAAGCACGGAATCCATGGCTCACCCACCTGCGAATTGCAATTCAATATGGCGGAATGTGAACTCGTAGGCCGCAGAAAATTTGGTCTTATTAAATATGTTATGTCTTTGATGAATGGCGCGCGTCTCGCCGTATCGGCTCAGGCAATTGGTGTTGCCCAGGCCGCCTACGAAGAAGCGGTTAAATATGCCAATGAGCGTGAACAATTCGGCAAACCCCTGGTACAAATGCCGGCGGTTTACCAGATGCTGAAAAATATGCAGGCGGAGATCGAAACCTCCCGCTTATTATTATACAAAACATCGCTGGCGGTTGATTACATGGATATGTACGAACGCAAAGAAGCGAAAGGGGAGAGTGTCAAAGCGGAAATGAGGAAAGCCAAAGCCATGGCGGATTTCCTGACACCACTAGCCAAATTTGTTCTGACGGAAATGGCAAATGATGTAGCCTATGATTCAGTACAGATTCATGGTGGATGCGGCTACATGAAGGACTTTCCGGTGGAACGTCTTTCCCGTGACGCGCGAATCACCAATATTTACGAAGGGACTACTCAACTTCAGGTCGTCGCTGCCATCGCCGGCATCAAAGCCGATGTCATGGGTGAAGAATTCCAGGCATTCAAAAATGTTCCGCTGGAAAAATTTAGCACTGAACATGCGGAGATCAAGAAATGGATCGATGACTTCTACGCATTATTTGAATTTGTGAAGGAGATGAAAAATAAAGAATTGTTCGATTATGTCGCTAATTACATCACAGAAATCGTATCAATTCTCTATCGTCTAATGTTGCTGGCGCCAATTGCTGAAAACCATGACGAAAAAGCGGAAATATTTAAATTCTACTTCACAAAATCCAGAAGCAGAATTGTATATCTCAGCCAATTGACAAAAGATGTGTATGCAAACTACAATGAATCTGTAGAAAATTTGAAAGCAGATTTCGTGAAATAAAAAACTAACTTTCGAGGTTTTCTTCAAACCTGGGAAGTTTAATAATAATTCACCTAATTTAAACCTCCCAGGTCTTTGAGACCTCGGAGGTTTTTATATTAATATTAACCGTCGGATTTCTAGCGAATTCCGACGGTTTTTCTGCCAAATTAAATATCCGTAAGTTTCTATGGTATATAATTTACTTACTATGTTTTTTGTTGATATAGTTTGGGTATAGGAAGAACGAAAGGAAAGCGAAGAATCTCAATTGTTAGTGCGCTGTACGCCTGAGATTCCTCTTCGGCAGTCGCCTCATCGGAATGACAGCATGGGGAGAGATAGCATACTGAAAACCCTCGGACTTTTTGGAAAAGTCGGAGGGTGGATTTGCAGTAATTTTTTGTAATGAAATTTCCCTACCGGTTAAATCATTAATCAATTTGCAAAATTGTTCTATAGGATTCAAAATTCAGGTAATTTTCCCCTAAATGCGACAATAATGGTTAATTTTAGGTTGTAATCCGGTGATATTAATAAACTAAAAAGTGAGGAAAACCCATGAAATTATTATCCCAAAGTATGTTTAATCACATTAATAATCCTCACAGGATTATTTGCTCAGGAAACAGCAATCAAACTACCAACAACTGATAATACTAGCAGTTTCAATGTTATCAGGAGCAGTGACGCTGTTAGAATGAAACACAATGTTGATGCAGGATTTTATTAAGGTGGAACTTTTGGAACAGGCTCAATACCAACAACCGGCGCAGGAACATGCATGATGTACTATCCCAGCGTTCAGAGTAGGATATGTAAATGGTACACATTGGGATGATACAAATATTGGAAATTATTCAACCGAAATAGGATTCGGATCAATCGTGCAATCCTCTGCATCTATAGCATTGGTAAAGCATAATATAATCGAAGGAGATGCAAGTAGTTGGGTTGAAACCGACCCACTTTTAGTATGTGGAAATGGTAAATATGATGCTCCTTCCAATGCCTTCACTCTCTACAAAAATGGTAATATGACCATTGCCGGTACCTTGACACATAGTTCTGATATTCGACTAAAAGAAGCCATAACATCGATGGAAAATGTACTGGAATCACTGAACACCATTACACCCATTACCAATCAGTTCAAGGATACTCACACTCATCTGGCTGGCAGACAAATCGGCTTTTCCGCCCAGGAAATCCAAAAAGACTTCCCGGAATTGGTGTAAACTGATTCACAGGGGTATATCTCGGTTGATTATGCCAACATGTTGTTGGTGTTGCTGCAAGGTATGAAGGAAATGAAAAAAGATAATTCAGAATTGGAAGAAGAGTTATCGGTTATCAGTGAAAAGTTATCGGTAGAAAATGAGAAAAAAAAAGTTGGAGAATGAAATTACGGGATTGAAGAAAAGTATGGAAGCCATAAAAACAATAGTGGCACTGATGACAAAAGAAACAACTACTGAAATGACAAAGAAATAGAAATTGAAATGTGCGAAAAATTTCAATTGTCAGTGCGTTGTACGTTTTGGGATTCCTCACTTTGTTCAGAATGACAGTGATTCGGACAAAGGAATTATCTCCTTTGCACTGTCATTCAGCCTGCAAGGCGTAATAGGATGAAGCCTTGAACGAGTGCAACGACCGAAGAATCTCAGTTGTGAATACGGTATACGTCTGGGATTCCTCTCCGTCAGTAGCCGGATCGGAATGACAACATGGGAAGAAATTCAATTATTTTTATCCCAGAATAAACACAAATGCAACAATTTTTACATATGTACTATATTTATTTGATAGTTTATTGTTAACTTATCTAAGTGTAAAATGAAATAGTTTTAATTGAGGAATAATAAATGAAAAAAATTTTATGGCTATCAATCGCATTGATATTTTTATTTTCATGTGAAAATAATACCACAAATTCAAAAGATAAGGGAACTATTATTGGTGAAATTACAAGATCATCGATGATGACTGAAAGTAGTAGTCTTGATAGTATTATGGTCATTTTAATCGATGGCGATTTTGAGCCAGATACAGTAGAGTGTGAAAATGATGTTGCTTTTCTGGATACTGCATATACCAATACAGCCGGTACTTTTAGGTTTGAAAATATTGAGGAAGGCAATTACTATATTTATCCATCATCAAAATATTATATTAGTAGCACTGATAATCCATTGGATAGCCTTATCAGCATTGCGGGTGATGATTATATTGAATTATCCTATATTGCTGCACCAATATCATTAAGCGGTTATTATCAGATAACAGTAAACCTTAAAAATTCTGATTTAAACGGCTTAAAGTTTGTGGCTATTGAACGAAAAGAATGGATTTTTTTTATACCTGCTTGGGATTATATATCTTATATTGAAATAGATTATTCTGGAGGTGTTTACAGTTGTACTTTTGGTCAGGGCAGTGGTTATTCATATGGGGTTTATACATTAACCAATGCATATAGATTAAAGTATTCTGATGAGCTAGGATATTTTTATACTGATTCTGTGTACGAGATTTCAACTCCGATTACCGATACCCCATCAGTAGTTGAATTCGACATTGATGCCACGACTGGTGAAGTGACAAGAATCAAATAATTGCAAATAGTAGATAATGAGTGCAGAATCACAGAAGTCATTACTTATAACATCTTGGAGTCTGCATTTTTTTGAAATGAAAAAAAGCATAAATCTAAATGGTACAAATTAACTTCCGTGGTTTACTTGTCCAGAAAAGCCAAAAAATGGCGAAGGTGGATAAAACCTGGGAAGTATAAATAACTGGTTAAAAAGTGAAACCTCCCAAGACTTTTAGACTTCGGAGGTTTTGTTTATTTTGCAATTATATTTATTTCTGCTTTAA
>CAYTLS010000307.1:0-4132 GCA_964438745.1 uncultured bacterium | reverse complement strand
CACCATTGAGCACCTGCTTTTTGGCAATATTCAGAGATTTGTTGTACTTCTTCTCTTTGATCAAACGGGCAAATTTTCGGGAGCCGGAAACATTTGTTCGTTCGCCGACATTCACAAACAACGAATCTTCGGTAAGTTCAAGAGGTTCCAGCCCGGCAAAATAGTGTTTCAGTTTTTTATCGGGAATTTCACGAGGTGAATATTTTTTTGTTACCTCACTGATGGCTTTTATATGTTGCGGTGTCGTACCACAGCAGCCACCAATGATATTAACCAGATTTTCCTGGCAATATTCTTCAATTTCAGCGGCCATATCCGCAGCCGATTCATCGTATTCCCCCAGTTCATTGGGCAGGCCGGCATTGGGATGGACATTGACCGCGCAATCCGCCATATCAGCGATGATGCGCAGGTAATTGATCAAAGTATCCGCACCTAAAGAGCAATTCAAACCAATACTCATGGGATTACTGTGGATCATGGAATAATAAAAAGCCTCCGGTGTCATTCCGGTCAGAAAGCGTCCGCTTTGATCGCTGATGGTGCCGGAAATCATGATCGGTTGTTTTTTGTCCGCCTGCTTATTGTATTGCGTAATGGCGTACAGCGCGGCTTTGGCATTGAGCGGGTCAAAAATCGTCTCAACCAATAAAAGATCAGCGCCACCATCGGCCAATCCTTTGACAGCATTGCCATAATCTTTTGCCAACTGATCAAAAGTTATATTGCGATAGGCCGGATTATTGACATCGGGTGAGAGTGACGCGGTCCGGTTGGTCGGCCCCAATGAACCGGCTACGAAGGCCTCTTTGTTGACACTTTTAACAGCACGGTGGGCGATTTCCGCACCGGCTTTATTAATTGCGTAAACATGGTCAGACATCTGGTAATCGGATTGCGAAACGCCATTGGCATTAAAGGTGTTGGTTTCGATAATATCAGCACCGGCTTTTAAATATTGCTCGTGAATATCCTGAATGGCTTCCGGTTGGGTCAGGTTTAATATATCATTATTGCCTTGCAGGTCATGGGTATGATTGGCGAATTGGTTGCCCCGGAAATCTTTTTCCGAGAAGCCGCATTTCTGGATCATGGTTCCCATGGCACCGTCAAGGACTAATATTTTCTCTTTGAGTAATTGTTGAATGCTCATTTAAACACTTTCTTTTGAAGTTAAAACAGGCCTGATTTTAAAGAGGTTAAGGGAGATAAACAAGGAATTTTTTAGAAGGGAACAACGGCTTTTTATAAGTGTGTCGGAAGTCTGCTGAAGCAGACTATCTATTAATTTGAACTCCATTTTACACCATGCTGAAGCATAGTGCTATTCTGAATCAAAAACGAATATGTCCGTTAGAGTCGTATCTATGAGAAAATCGTTCTAGAATCAGAATAGCACCACAATTTATTGTGGTGAAAAAAATATCGAAACAGTGAGGCCAGTAGGCTTCAGCCTACTCCAAGGACTGCAAAAATCTTCGAGGTTTGCTGAAGCAGGGGGTTTTCCTATCAAATATATAAATCAACCCGATTAATTTGCTCAAAATTACGCCAGCATAAAAAAACAAAACCCCGATTCAAAAGACCGGGGTTTCGCACCACTAATAGAAAGGAATAAGAACTATTCTTTCTTTTTTATACCAAATTCCGGATTGATTTTGAGAAATTTAATCAGTATAAACCCCGGTATCGTCGCGATCACCACCCAGATAAAAAAGTGCTGATACCCAATAAGTTCCTGCAACCATCCGGACATCATGCCGGGAATCATCATTCCCAAGGCCATGAAAGCTGTACAAATCGCATAATGTGAGGTTTTGTATTCGCCTTTTGAAATATAGATCATAAACATCATATAAGCCGTGAATCCGAACCCATACCCAAAGGTCTCGAAAGCGACACTCGGCACGATTACCCACAAACTGGCAGGTTGTGTATAAGAGAGGTAGATATAAACGGCATTCGGTACATTGATCATAATTGCAAACCACCAGATCAGTTTTTTTAATCCGTACTTTGAGACAGCCATCCCGCCAAGAATTCCACCCACTGTCAGAAAGATCAAGCCAATGGTTCCGTAAGTCAATCCATATTCACCGGCTGTCAAGCCCAGTCCGCCGACTTCACGAGCATCCAGCATAAAGGGTGCGGATAATTTCACCAGCTGTGATTCTCCCAATCGAAATAACAGCAGGAAGACAATGGCCAGACCGATATTCTCTTTTTTGAAAAAGGAAACAAAGGTTGCCAGAAAATCTTTGATTGCATCCACAACCGAGTTTTCCTGTTGTGGTAATTCCACATCGGGCAATGTAAATTTATGGGCCAGCCAGAAGATGAAAAACATTCCCGAAAGTGCAAAAAATAAAACAGACCAGGCCATTCTGACATTACCGGATTCGGCATCAAAATAGGCCGCGGATTTTTCTTCCAGTGATTTATCCAACTGAATAACGGCTTTCACCGGTTTATTCCAGTTGTCCTCATCAAATTCAAAGCGCAATCCATGAACCAATTTAATACTCTTGTCTCCCCGGTCCTGACCAAAAGTGACCACCACATCTTTATCTTTTTCCGGTTTTTTGGAAAGACGAAAATAGACTTCCCTGACATTACCGGTATAACCGGTGACCTCAGGCTTTTTCACGCCAAAATTTTTCTTCAGCCATTTTTCCAGGAAGTTTGGCTTGTTCACCTGTTGTTCCACGGTTATTCCCGCCTGTTGAGTCTTGGCAATTTTTGGCTTATCAGGGTCGGGTTGGCCCTGGTCTATATTCCATTCTTTGGCCGCGGAAATTACAGAATCGGCATAGTCGGGTGAAACTCGCTTAATTGGAATATTCAATTCTTGCGGTTCGATAATTAAGTGCATTTCCCCCGGTTTTTCATCGTTGCCTAATTCTTCCGGAGAGACATTTTCCACAGATTTTTCAGCCGGAACAGCATTCACCGCAACCGAGACTTTTTCCATACCGGAAAAATTGATCAGTATAGAAACCAAAATCACAAACACGCCCTGACCGGTTAACATTGCCACACGATAAAACGCTGACCGAATCCCATTAAATAGCGCCTGGTCACCCTCAGTAAGACCAATCATATAAAAACCATCGGCAGCAATATCATGGGTCGCTGATGTAAAGGCCATTAACCAGAGAAAAGCAATCGTTATTCTGAAGAAATTTGTGGTCGGAATCGTCAAAGCGATACAGGCGAACAGAATTCCCAAAACAAATTGCATGATGAGAATCCACCAGCGTTTGGTTTTGAGATTGTCGATAATCGGACTCCATAAGGGTTTGATAGTCCAGGGCAGATATAATAAACTGGTGTATAACGCGATATCAGTATTGGAAATTCCCAGCATCTTGTACATCACCACAGAGACGACCATTACGATCGTGTAAGGGATTCCTTCAGCAAAATAAAGTGACGGTACCCAACTCCAAGGATTTCGCTTTTTCAATTTATCCATCGATGACTTTCCTTATTTTTATTTATAAATTTCTTTTAATTCACTGCCCGGAAAATAATGGTATACAATTTCCTGAGTAGTGTAGCCTTTCAAAGCCATACCCACCGCGCCAATCTGACAATAGCCGGCGCCATGTCCCCAGCCGGCCCCTTTGAGAATAAATTTCTCAGGAACCCCACCACCTTCAATATCTACAACAAATGCGGAACTATAGAGGAAAGATTCGTTGAATGTATCGCGAATATCATACTGATCTTCAACAATACGGGATTTTGTTTCACTCCCCTGCTTATAACTGACCTCAACTTCTATCAGTCGTCCGGAATAGCCGCGTTTGACTGGTGTAATCGCCAAAATTTTATCGGCCTGAATATCAAGTTTTTTGTTCAGTAAGCCTCTCATTTCCTGCTGGCTGTATTCAAATTCCCAACGGAAATAACTGCCTTCCTCGTCCACACTACCGAGGTATTTTTTCAATTCATCTTCAGGAATGGTATGGGGACTACAAAAAGTATTGGGAACGGTTTCGATCCAGTTTCTCACTTTTTCTTCACTATCCAGTGGCAGGTTAGTATTTTCATAATTTTCCGGCGCATCGGGCAAAGGCTGCATATAATCCAAAGGTGTATTTTCCCAGACATTTTCAAAGGTTTCCAT
>CAYTLS010000306.1:0-4132 GCA_964438745.1 uncultured bacterium | reverse complement strand
TTTGCATACTGGGGAAATTACTATAAAAATAATCCGGTGATCTTTCAGTTTGGTTATAACAGTGATGTGGATTCTGACGGTGATAATGATAAAGACTGGTGGGGTATTTTCGATGATCCGGCACAAAAAATAGGGCAGGAGTTATTCTCAAAGATTAACAATTGTCTGGGGATTTACTGGGTGGATTTTACTATCAAAGAGGTTTTTCCGGTAGAAGATGTGCTCACCGGTGTTGATAAAAATCAGCATAAAATACCGGTGCATTTGAAATTGGAACAGAATTATCCCAATCCTTTTAATCCGGTAACTACAATTGGTTATAGTTTAGAGAAAAAGGCGACCATAGAATTATCTGTTTTTGATGTCAGGGGAAAGAAAATAGATACGATTGTATCAGAAAATCAAACTTCCGGTGATTACAGTATGAAATGGAATGGCGCACAATATGCCAGTGGGATTTATTTCTACAGGTTGTCTGCAGATGCCCGGGTAATGGTTACTAAAAAGATGGTTTTAATTAAATGACCCCATAATAAGCCATCGTCTGAAAAATTCGTGTAATATTCAGGGTAATTCTGGTCAATCACTGATTTCACCGACGCTCTTTAACTGCCATCTAGCCAATAACGGTCCGGTTATTTCAAATATTATGGTTGTGGCGACCACAAGATTTAATACAGTACTTCCAAGTTCCGGCATACGTTCATGGACCAGGAGTGCAAAGCCAAGAGCAACACCAGCTTGCGGAAGCATACACCAGCCAATATGTTTATTGATGACAGCGGGTGCTTTTATGATCTTTCCGGTCACATATCCGCCTAATAAAAATCCTAGTGTACGCGCTCCAATATAGGCTATACCGATCAGTCCCATCGTTGTCAAAGTGTGTAGTTCTAATTTAAAACCGGACAGGATAAAGAAAATCGCCAGAAAAGGTTCCCGTATCTTTTCAATTTCATGAAAAGGTTTTGAACGGTTTTTGGAAAAGTTTGCCACTACTGTTCCCAAAACCATGCAGGCCAATAGATAGGATACTTTTAGATAAATGGCAAGGCCACTGCACAGCAGAACAAATCCCATTGCCTCAATGAGAGTCATTTCGCCATCTCTGATTTTGCCGGTTATCCAGGCCATTGGCAGACCGATAAAACCGCCAATTAAAACAGCCCCGCCCAACTCCCATAGATTATTTAAAAGCTGCTCAAATCCACTTGTCTTGGTGCCCAGCCCTTTTGCGATAACAAAGAGGATACTGAAAGAGATGACCCCCCATGCATCATCAATTGCAACAACACCAAGGACGGTATCGCTTAATTTTCCTTTTGATTTGCTTTCTTTTATTGTCTCATAAATGGCGGCGGGCGCGGAAGCCGGGGCAATGCCTGCCAGGATCAGAGCAAATTGCAGACTAACGCCAAAAGCAATAAGTGTTAAAAATACAGTTAGGATTGTTAATAGTGTTTTCCCAACAGAAATCCAGAAAACAACAAAACCCTTATCTTTAATTTTTTCGGCTACAAAGCTTTCACCCAATAAAAAGCCTATCATGGCCAGCGCTATATGAGACACAAAAGGAAACCAACGAGAAGCTTCTTCGGGAATAATATTTAAAAATGATGGATTCAATCCAGCCCCGAGCATTAGTAAAATGGTTACTCCCGGAATAGAAAATTTATCAGATGCAATATGGGCTACATAACCGGTTAACAAGAAGAAACCAAGGATTATAAGTATAATTCCTTGTCCTAATTCCATAGCTTTCTCTCCTTTATTTACTACAGTATAAGGGTTTATAGTCATAAAATAAAATATTGCAGAATTTTTCGACACTCCGTGCCTGTCTTTTTCTAAAAAGTCGGCTTAATAGGTCTTACCATAGGTCTATAATCTCTAATAACCAGTGGTATTTTACTCAGGGAAATTAACAATCATTTTTAAATTCTCTAATAGAGTTTGACAGTGAGCTGATATCCATCAAAATTCAAAATATATCCTCAACCCATCGGCGCTGCTTTCCGGATTATAATAATAAAAGAGCGTAAATTTAAAATTTGTCCGAATGGTGGCAAACCCACCGACTTCGGTGGTCAGCCCGATCCCCAGAGCATGTTGACGGTTGTCAAAATTGAACACACCATCGCCATATTGTTCATAGAGCAAGGAAGCATGAAATCGCTTAATATAAAGGAACCACAGGAAATCAATATCAGGAAACCAAAGGTGTTGTTTGAAAGTGGCGCGGAGTTTGGTCGGCTTGCCATACCAATGATTTGAATAGACGGGTAATTGCGTAATTGTTTCATCAAACCGGTAGCCCTTATCCTCAATTTCTTCTGACATAATATCAAACACCAGACCCTGCCGGTTGCCTAGGTTGAAACCCTGGGTGAAACGCCATCCCATTATCGTTCCGCTTGTTGCCAGGTCACTGATCGCAATATGATTACGAAAGGTGATCTCAGAATAGGTAGGTACCAGGTCTTGCAGTGCTTTTTCCTGGATCGATAATCCTTTGGCTGAAAAATAAAAAGGATAGGTAATTTCTTCACAAATTGTTGTTTCAACCCCGGCCGGTAGATTATCCGACCGGTTGAAAATCTTTTTAACACCAGTGCCGATGCTCAAAAATGATGTATTCGTGGTGGTGCCGATATCTTGCCTTAATAATGGCCATACAGTAAAAAGATTTAATTCCAGTTCCTGCCAACTTTCCCCAATCTCATTGGAGTTCCACATACCATAGTGAGAGTCAAACCGGTGGGCCAGATTCAGATTCAGATTGATTTTCGGAAACCACTCAAGGTAATTGATATTGACACCATAATCATAGTCATCATCTTCATAATCTTTTAAAAAATAAGCCGATTGCGAGATAGTCCCCAAAATATTATCGGAAAACAAAATGCCACCGATTGCTTCTTCTGTCATCAGAACTGAATAACTATGAAAATTGACATATCGTTTTAGCCCACGGTAGTCGCTAACTGTGTATTCTTTTTGGGGTATATTCTTTTCCTGAATCGGTTGAAATTCATCTGTCATTAGCGGTTTGAAATAATCTGTCCGGGTAAGCACGATACTGTCAAGAGGTGTGAATAGGTGAGTATCCAGTGATATTTTCGCCAGTTGAAAGCCATTCTCAGTGTAATTACTGAATAGCAGCGTATCATCCTTTACAGCCGGAAAATTTGCCCCATAGCGGCTGGAAACCACCTGGAATTTTTCACCTGTTTGAGGAGCAAGCGCATAGATATTGTCAATGCCGGAATAATTGGATTCATAGATAATGAAATCCTGCCAATAAACCGGTCTGAAAATATCTTCATGGGAATAATCAGTCAACTGGATGAATTCTTTGGTATCCAAGTCCAATTCATAGATTGCCCGTCCTTCAAAACCACTCAGCGTAAAGACGAGCCGGTCATCGTCAGAAGACCAGGCAGGATAATGTAGCATTTCATTATTAGGCGTTGGAAATTTTTCTTGGATTTTTCCGGATTCCGGTTCAAGCAATATCAGAGAGCATTCCCGTTCCGGCGTAAATTCTGTGGCGGCAATCACGGTTTTATCATTAGCTATAGCCGGACAAAAAAGACGCTCCCGGTCAGTCAGCATTTTCAGTTGATTGGTCGAAATAGTGTATAGCGCGAGATCAGCAAAACTCTCCTTGTGCCATCGCTTGTCCTCCACATATTGTGACCAAACAACCAGGCTGTCAGAGATAGAAATTCCATAATTAAGAGCAGAGCGAGGAATTTCCAAAATTTTTGTAAAAATGCTGTCCTGACCGGCATAAATTGAAGGTTGGTCCGCATATCCGCTTCTGATAAAATTTAATGGACCGGCATTGGTCATTTCCGCCCGGGTGTCACTCATAAAATATTGTTTGTCAGCTGCTGTTAATTCTCTGATGGATGAAGGCTTTATAGCATGATCTTGCTGTTGCCAAAGTTTGCGCAGGTCCCGCTGTGTCCCATAGAAAAGTGATTTTGTATTTTTATATTTTGTAAATTTATCAATGCCGCCACTCATAGGAGAGGTGGGATGTCTGAAGGAAAACCAGGTGGCTTTGTTCAGGATTTTCTGCCAGGTAGCATAGCCGTGTTCCCGGGCCACATAACTGGTCATAAAA
>CAYTLS010000305.1:0-4138 GCA_964438745.1 uncultured bacterium | reverse complement strand
CCGTGCTTTACCGTCGATCATCTGTAATGCACCTTCCGGACAATCGGGGATACAAAGTCCGCAACCATTGCATTTTTCTTCGTCGATTTTGATAATTTTACGTTTCATTTATTCACCTTTGTATTTTAATTATTCCATGGATGTTAGACATTATCTTTTATATTAATTGTGTTCATGAATGACGATAGTTTGATGTTCTTTAGGTCCTTGTATATCTGTTCTGAAACCTGATTGAGTTTTTTACCAAATATACAATGAGTAAACTGGCATTTGTCCTTCCCAAGGGGGCAATAATGAAGGTTTACTTCGCCTTCGATGGCTTCGTAGATATCGAGTAGAGTGATTTCTGTAGCAGCTTTTGCCAGGACAAATCCGCCTGACGGTCCGCGCACAGATTTAACATATCCGGCTTTGGAAAGGCGCTGAAAAATTTTGGCCAGGTGTGCTACAGAGGCATTGAGAATTTCTGCCAGGGATTTGACATTGATGCGTTCAGGACTTTTGATCGCGACAATCGCAATGCCGTGCAATGCCAGTGATGATCCTTCTGATATATTTATTAAACTACTCATTTTATTTGTCCTTTTCTGCTTTATCTCATTTCGGTATTAAAATACCTAAATATATTTATTTGTGCAAGTTTTTTTTAAATTTTTTTTTATTCTGCTTTGCTGTTTCATTGATTTTTTGGAAGTTATGCAGTGTCAATTATTAAGGAGGCGCCAATGAAAAAAATAACACTGACAGAACTAGTCGATAACATGGAAATGCAAAATGATCTGACATACTTCTTATATCATAAAAAAAGTGGGGAAATTTTATATTTTTCTGATGAAGAAATGTCGATTGCAGAATCAGCTGAAGATGAATATTTACCGGAGTGGCAGGTACAGAGTGTAAAAATCGCTGAAGATACATTAAATAATTCGAATGACTATATTGAAATTCCTTCACAGTTCGATATCCATGAATACAGGATCATGGAACAATTTTGCCTGGGTTTACCAATAGAAAAATGTGAAATTCTCGAAAATACCATTCGCGGTCGTGGCGCTTTTCGTCGCTTTAAGGATAAAATCTATGATCTGGGTGTGGCTGAACAGTGGTTTGCTTTTAAACAGAATTACTTTTATGGCATTGCAAAGGATTGGTGCGAAAAGCACAAGATTGACTATTTTGATGACCGGAAAAAGTGATTGTAAAGTACATAACCGGAGCATGCAAATTGAAAATTAAATTAGTAGCAATTTTATTATTTCTTCTATTAATAATTACCTGTTCAGAAAGAAACAGAGGGTTCAAAATTGGCGGGAATGCAATCGGTTTTATAGAAAATACAACTCTATATTTAGAGGACTTATATGCTCATGAAATTATCGATAGCACAAGAATTGCTGATGGTCAGTTTAAATTCTTCGGAAAGGTTGAAGAGCCATCAAATTATGTAATAAGAACAAATAATTATTCTTATGTGACGAGGGTATGGCTGGATAATTCCAATATTACTTTGGAAATAAGACAAGATAATTCGGAATTAATAAAAATATCGGGTTCTGCTGCACAAAACAAAATTTTTGAATTACAGGTGCGTGTTCGTCGTTTAAAAGATACGTTATCCGGTTATAAAAATTGGAAAATAATTCAGGGCGGTTCAATACCCAGTAGCAGGATTAGAGTCGAAAAAGATTCAATCCTTCAACAGATTGATAAAAAATATGTCGACTATATTGAAGACAACCCAAATGATTATTACAGTGCTTATTTATTATTCTCTATCATTGAAAGAATCGGTAAAAAACAGGCGGCACAACTCTATAATAATTTTTTGCCCGAAGTCCAGAAATCTAATTATGGAACCTATGCCTATCGGTATATTAGGTATAGTAATGAGTTGAAAATTGGCGGCAGGGCGAAAAATTTTGGAATGAGAAATGTAAAGGGTGATATAATTTATTTAAACGATTTTAAGGGTGACTTTTTGTTGCTCTCATTTTGGATTGCTGGAAATGGAGTGCAACCAAATTTTTCAAACCATAGCAAATCTGTCGAAATGAACAAAGACTTAAATCGTTTTTATAAAAAATATCACAGCAGAGGTTTAAACATTTTGAGTGTTTCCCTGGATAAAAATAAACAGGATTGGTTAAAAGGAATTTCCAGAAATAAATTAATATGGCATAATGTCTGTGATTCTGAAGGTTTTCACGGTATTGTTCCAATCACCTATAATATTAAGTCAGTACCGACCATCATACTATTAGGCCCCGATATGTATATTGTGGAAACAGACTTACTAAAAATTGAAGAATTATTAGACCGCATTTATTAACAGTCAAAAAAATAGTGAGTTATTTTTCCAATTACCGGAAGTCAGGCTCTTTTTTCTGGATATTTTTAAAAATATAATATTTACCCATTATCAGTTCTCTTCCTAAAAAAATCTCCAACAAAACCTTTGAAACTATTCTGTAAATCATCTATATTACATACCAGTACATAAAAGTATATTTTAAGGTGTGAGGGTCTCAAAATGAATAAAAATTTAGTCTTAGTGATGCTATTAGGATTAGTTAGCATAATCCTTTCCGGCTGTTCATCCCCAAATGCAGAAAATATTAAGCTACCAGCCATATTCAATGATCACATGGTGGTACAACGGAATGCTGAAATTCCCATCTGGGGAAAGGCTGATCCCGATGGAATTGTCATGGTGGAATTCGCGGGTCAAAAAGCAAAAGCTATAGTGGATGCCGATGGTAACTGGCGTGTGGATTTAAAACCGCTGAATGCCGGTGGCCCTTATGAAATGGTATTTAGTGGTGCTGAAAAAATAGTTTTTTCTGATGTCATGGTCGGTGAAGTCTGGATCTGTTCCGGACAATCCAATATGGAGTGGAAAGTGCAGAATTCCATGAATGCCGGTAATGAAATAGCAGCTGCGGATTATCCCGGTATAAGACTGATAACAGTGCCACGACTTGTGGCTGTTGACCCGCAATTTACTTTTGAAGGAACATGGAAACGATGCAGCCCGGAAAATGTCGGTGATTTTTCCGCTGTCGGGTATTTTTTCGGACGGAAATTACACCAGGAATTAAACATCCCAATTGGCCTGATTCATACCAGCTGGGGCGGCACACCTGCTGAGGCCTGGACTAGTGAAAAATATTTGGAAGCAGATCCCATGCTTTCTCCAATTCTGGAACGGTACCAGGAGAATATCAAAGATTTTCCGGCCAAACTAAAGAAATGGGAACAGATTGTCAAAGAAATTGAAGAAGAAAATAAAAGCCTGCCCATGTATCAAAAAGACTCCGGCAATGAAGGTGTGAAAAAAGGCTGGGCAAAAATTGAATTTGATGATTCGCAATGGAAAACAATGGCATTACCCAGATTTTGGGAGAATATAGAAAACATGACCATTGATGGGTCGGTATGGTTCCGGAAAACAGTCAATATTCCTGAAACCATGGCGAATAAAGACCTCATTCTTTCACTTGGACCGGTTGATGATTTTGATGTCACCTATTTTAATGGCGAAAAAGTTGGCGCTACCGGTGAAGAAACGCCTTCATTTTGGGTGCATCCAAGGGAATACAATATTCCGGCTGATCTTATAAAAGCCGGCAACAATGTGATCGCTGTTCGTGTATTCGATCATTACGGACAAGGTGGGTTTGCCGGTTCCAAATCACAGATGAAATTAGCAGCAAAAGATGATGACCAGTCCATCCAACTTGCCGGTGATTGGCAGTATAAAATTGAAACCGCAATGGATCCCTCCATGGTGGTCGGCTCGGGGGGCGGAAAATTTCCACCACAGCCTATTGGACCGGGCCACTCACACTCGCCGGCAGGACTTTACAATGGTATGCTCTATCCGCTGGCACCTTACGCTACAAAAGGCGCCATCTGGTATCAAGGAGAAACCAATAGAAAATGGAGTTCAGAATACGCAAATCATTTTGATAAAATGATAACAAGCTGGAGAGATGCATGGCAATACAATTTCCCGTTTTATTTTGTGCAACTAGCACCTTTTAAAGGAGACGCTCAAGGTGTTTCGGAAATTATGGAAGCGCAATTTAATGTCATGAAAGCAGCCAAAAATGTTGGAATGGTAGTTACGATGGATGTT
>CAYTLS010000304.1:0-4138 GCA_964438745.1 uncultured bacterium | reverse complement strand
AAAAGTGATGAGAAAATCAAACTGGTTTTATTCTACACTGAAAAATCACAAAAAAGTCTTGAGACATTGGAAATTTTCAAAGAATTGCAGAATGATTACAAAGATGTACCGATTTATACAGTCAATGCATCTGAAGTCAAAACCATTCATCCGGAATACAATATTGATTCAGTACCGGCGCTGTTGGTGATCCGCAATAATGTCAACTATAATATAATCTATGGAAAACAAAAAAAATCCTATTATGAAATGCTTTTTCAGGAAGCCCCGGTACTCAATGAAGAGGGCGAGGAAGTTTCCCAACCCGATGTGACTGTCTATTCAACCCCAACCTGTGTCTACTGCAACCAATTAAAATCTTACCTGCGCAAGCAGCGAATCATGTTCAGTGATGTTGATGTGGCTGCTGATCCCAAGGCTGCACAGGAACTCCAACAACGCACCGGCCAAACCGGCGTGCCACAAACTGATATTGACGGCGAAATTATTGTTGGGTTTGACCGTCCGCGAATTAATGAACTACTTGGAATAAATTCAAAATAAAGGAGATGAAAAGGAATGAAAATTCAACCTGTTAATAATTATGTATTAGTAAAAACAACTCAAGAAGAAGAAAAATCGACCGGTGGCATCATTATTCCCGATACTGCCAAAGAGAAACCCACTGAAGGGGAAGTCGTGGCTATTTCTGCCGCCGCCAAAGAACAGATATCAATTGGTGACCGTGTGATTTACAAGGATTTTGCCGGAACGAAATTTGAGAAAGATGGTAACGAATATTTATTTATCCAGGAATCTGAAATTCTTGGTAAATATGAGGAGGTTGACGCTATTTAATTGGTAATCGGTAATCAGTGATCGATGATCGGAAATCAGGATCAAGGAAGGGGAGGACTTTTTTTATCTATCCACTCCTCTTCACTGATTACTACCCTCACCCTTATTCATTTGGAATACTTCAGAAATCCGCTATTTTATTTCATTGTAAAAAATGCGAAGAAATTATAAATTCCCATTAAAAATTGAGGAATAGATGCTAAATAGTATAACTGATTTATTACAACAGGCACTGGATAAACTGGGAATTGAACAGGATAGTATTCATGTGGAACGAACAAAGCGTGTCGATCATGGGCATTTCGCTACAAACCTCGCTTTGACGCTGACAAAAAAATTACGCAGAAATCCGATGCAAATTGCAGAAGAGATTGTCGCTGCAATCCCCGCTGATAATGATTTTGTCAAAAAAGTAGAGATCAAAAAACCGGGTTTTATCAACTTTTTCCTTACCGATTCATCCCTGCAAAATATTGTCAATGAAGTTTTGACGGATCAAGAGAGCTTCGGTAGATCTGATCTTGGAAAAGACAAAAAAGTACAGGTCGAATTCGTCAGCGCTAATCCCACCGGTCCCCTGACTGTCGGTCATGGCCGCCAGGCAGTTCTTGGCGATTGCATTGCGCGTATTTTGGAGTGGAATGGTTACACTGTTGATCGGGAATATTATTACAATGATGCCGGTCGGCAGATGCGGATTCTTGGCCTTTCAACCTATCACCGGTACAAACAGATTTTAGGGGCTGATGAACCGATGCCGGAAGATTATTACCAGGGAGAATATATTCGGGAAATAGCACAGAAAATTGTTGACGAACAGGGAGATAAATTTCTTGATGATCCCGAAAATGATATTTTCAAAGAATCAGCTGAACAAGCGGTTTTTGATGATATCGAATCTACCTTAAAAACCCTGAAAATTCATTTTGATAAATATTATAATGAACGAACATTATATGATGAAGGAAAAATAGATAAGATATTGGCTGAACTCAAGGAAATCGGGGCTACATATGAAAAAGATGGTGCGATTTGGTTCAAAGGCACGGATTATGGCGTGGAAAACGACCGGGTTCTTTGGAAAAGTGTTGTGAATGAAGCCACATACCGTCTACCGGATATTGCCTATCACCGCACCAAGTACGAACGCGACTATGATCAGATCATTGATGTTTTTGGGGCGGATCACCATGCTACTTATCCTGATGTGCTGGCTGGTCTGAAAGCGCTTAAATACGACGTGGACAAGATCAAAGTTGTCATTCACCAGTTTGTCACGCTGACCCGGGGCGGCGAAAAGGTCAAGATGTCCACGCGTAAGGCTAATTTTGTGACCCTGGATGAATTGATCGAAACAGTGGGGGAGGATGTGGTCCGCTACTTTTTTATCATGCGCAATGCCAACTCCCATCTGGATTTTGACCTGGAACTGGCGGAAACCGAAGGGGATGAAAACCCGGTTTTCTATCTGCAGTATGTGACCGCCCGGATTTCCAGTATTTTCCGAAAGGCCGATAAACTGGAAATCAACTATTCCGATGATTGTGACCGCACACTACTTCACACTAAAGAAGAATTAAACCTGATGTACATATTGTCGGAATTTAATGATGTGGTTAAGGGATGTGAACAATCTTTGGAACCCCAGCAAATATCCAATTATCTGCAAAAACTGGCCTCCGCATTTCATAAATTTTATTCCGAGTGCCAGGTGGTTTCCAAAGATATGGAATTAACCAACGCGCGTCTGGCCTTAGCCAAAGCCACGCGTATTGTTATGGTTAATGGCCTCAATATTATTGGCGTCAGTGCGCCTGAAAGAATGTAACATTATAACAGGAGTTTGTTATCAGTAAATTAATTGCAGTCGTTGATGATGAACCGGATATTATGGAACTAGTATCACTTCACTTAAAAAAATCCGGGTATATGGTGAGAAAATTTACCCACGCTGAAGATCTTTATAAAATGCTGAAAAATGAAAGTCCTGACCTCCTGATTCTTGACTTGATGCTTCCGGATATTGATGGTATCGATGTTTGTAAATATTTGCGTAATGAAAAACGCGTGGATTTTCCTATCATTATGCTGACAGCGAAAGATGATGAATTCGACAAGGTGCTGGGACTGGAGTTGGGGGCTGACGATTATGTCACCAAACCCTTCTCAATTCGCGAACTCCTGGCCCGCGTCAAAGCAGTATTACGACGGAGCTCGGAAACGACAACCAACAATATCATAACAATTGAAAACATCCTTAAAATCGACCTGCAAAAATATGAAGTTACAGTAGAAGATAAGCCGGTATCATTGACAGCTACGGAATTTAAACTTTTGCGCATTTTTGCCGAGAAACCCGGACTCGTCTACTCCCGTGATCGACTGCTGGCGAAACTCTGGGGAGATGATAAACTGGTGGTCAACCGGACAATTGATGTGCATATCAAAAACCTGCGGGAAAAACTGGGGCCGGCCGGAAAGTATATTATCAATGTCCGTGGCGTCGGCTATAAGATCAGTTAACTCCGTTTTTTTCTACCTTTCCAATAATTCAAAAAGTTTTCAAGTGCAATTGCTTGGTAAACAAACAGTTTTTTTCTGACAAAAACCACTAAAATGTTGATTTTAATCTTTAAGAATCGTTAAACTACCGATTAATTTTTTTGACAATAAAGATGAAATAATAAGCCACAGATCAGCACTGATAAACACTGAAATTTTAACGCAGAGATCACAAAGGGCGCAGCGTATATGCGGAGATAGTATCTATTTTACCTGCCATAATCTGTGTAATCTGCAGAGAAATGTTTTTTCTTCTTTGTGGTCATTGTGGCGATACCATCAGAGGAAAATATGAAAAAAATCGTTGTATTAGCAAAACAGGTTCCCGATACAGCCAATATTACCGGACAGGCGATGAAAGAGGATGGAACTGTTAACCGGGGAAAATTACCGGCTATTTTCAATCCGGAAGATCTCAACGGATTACAAATGGCATTGGATATAAAAGAAAAAACCGGCGCGGAAGTTCACGTGGTAACCATGGGACCACCTCGCGCAGTTGAAATTCTCAAACAGTCACTCTACCTTGGCGCTGACAAAGTGGTGCTGGTTTCCGATGCAAAATTTGCCGGTGCCGATACCCTGGCGACATCCTACGTACTCTCCGAAGCCGTGAAGAAAATTGGTCATGTGGATATGGTGATTGCCGGCCGCCAGGCCATTGATGGTGATACCGCTCAGGTGGGCCCGCAGGTGGCGGATAAGGTTGGATTCAACCAGGTTACTTACGTTTCCAAAT
>CAYTLS010000303.1:0-4161 GCA_964438745.1 uncultured bacterium | reverse complement strand
CATAAATATATCTAACACATACCAGTTTATCACCATATTTTTTGACAAGTCGCTTTGTACCTTTATCGCCGGCATTTATTTTTCTTATTATTTTCCTGTTCATTTTTTTAATGCTCCGCCACGTCAGTCCCATCTTACGACAGGCTAATGGCATAGACACAACGACAATTTTAGTGATTAAATCCGGTTTATAAACTATTAATACAAAATGTACTTTGAGTAATCTATTTTATCAGCGCCATTATATCAAGATAAATCTGTCATCCCCCTGAAAAACAGAGGGAAATACGACAAGAACAAAAAATAAAAGCCCCTGCTAATCTGGTGCTTAACAAGTGGGAACGGCAAACCCCGGCACCGTTGTGGCAATCAGTAGCGGCTTACTACCGGCAGTTGATTAATTTAGGGTGGGACTACCGGCAATTATTGTGTTTTGGTGATTAAATTAAGGGCTGTATTAATAATCTATTGTAACACGATTTAATTGTCAATTTTGGGGAAATTTACCAGGTATGTTCCCATCACTGAATTTTTAATTGATTTTGAAAACTGCCATTTCTCGTCGTGAAAACACTTTGAGCCACAAAGCGGATTCGAACCGCTGACCTACAGTTTACGAAACTGTTGCTCTACCACCTGAGCTATTGTGGCGAATCAAGTCTAAAAATAATTAAATTTTGCGTAAAAAGTAACTTTTTTTGCTGACATGTAACTAATAAATTAGAAAAAAGAAATAACCGAACAGGAACGTTCACAAAGACAGGAGAAAAAATGAGTGAAAATATTTTGGATGTAGCAATTATCGGCGGCGGCGCAGCCGGTTACACTTCAGCGATTTACACCTCCCGCGAAAGACTGAAAACCGTGGTATTTGAAAAAGAGATGTCCGGCGGAACCACAGCCATTACTGATATTGTGGAAAATTATCCCGGCTTTCCGGAAGGGATAACCGGCGCGGAACTAATGGAAAACTTTAAAAAGCAGGCGCAAAAATTCGGAACTGAGTTTGAAGAATTTACCCCTATCAATAAAATTGAGAAAGAGGATAAGTTGTTCAGACTGACTTCCGATGACGAAAGTTTTCTCGCCAAAACTGTAATCGTGGCCACCGGCGGCACCCCCCGCAAACTCGGTCTGCAGCAGGAAAAGAAACTCTATGGCCGCGGTATATCCTATTGCGCCACCTGTGACGGCCCCTTTTTCAAGGATAAAAATATTGCCGTTATCGGCGGTGGCGACGCGGCTGTTCAGGAAGCGATTTACCTGACCAAATTCGCTAAAAAAGTGACGGTCATTCATCGTCGTGATAAATTACGCGCCACCAAAGACCTGCAGACAAAAGCCTTTGCCAATGAAAAAATTGATTTTATCTGGGATTCGGTAGTAGAGGATATCAATGGAGACATAACAGTTGAAAGTCTGAAACTTAAAAACAAAAAAACCGGTGAGATCAGTGATGTGCCTTTTGAAGGCATGTTTATTTTTATCGGCTGGATACCCAATACCGATTTTGTCAAAGACTGTCTGGATTTGAATGACGAAGGATACATTATCACAGATGATGATATGAATACTTCCGTCAAAGGTATTTTATCTGCCGGTGATGTGCGGGCCAAAAGTTTCCGCCAGGTATCAACAGCCGTTGGCGAAGGCACCACAGCCGCGCTGACCGCTTCGGAATTTATCGGCGATTATCATGCTGATGTGGAAAGCCCGGCGTAAATAATTCAATTTACCCGGTCAATAAAATTAACCTGTAGTATCAGGATAAGAAAACTGCTTTTAAATAAGCAGTTTTTTTTTATACCCAATTATCGTAATTTACCTGGCTGTTTGATACTCATTTTAAACAGGAGGGAAGAGATGAGAATAAAAGTATTTGCAGTGGGTGGCACAATAGACAAGATCTATTTTGACGCCAAGTCTGAATTTCAGGTGGGAGAGCCGCAGATTCAGGAGGTCTTCGATGTTGCTAATGTTTCTTTTGATTATGACCTGGAGGCCCTGATTGCCAAGGACAGTTTGGATATGACTGATGGAGATCGTCAGATTATTCATGACAGGGTGTCCGAGGCAGCTGAAGACCTGATCCTGATCACCCATGGCACTGACACCATGGTGGACACCGCCCGCTATCTCAATGATGTCAAGGACAAAACCATTGTCCTCACCGGAGCCATGCAGCCGGCGCGGATGAAAACCAGCGATGCTGTGTTCAATATCGGCTCGGCGGTTGGCGCTTTGCAGGCCTTGCCGAAAGGGACTTACGTGGCCATGAATGGTATCATTTTTAAACCGGAAAATGTCCGGAAAAATGTTAATGCCGGAAAATTCGAGCAGGTCCCATAGCCGATCAACCGGTTAATTTGTATTAAATGTCGAAAACTATTATTTTTCAGGTAATTCTAATAAAGGGGTGAAACAATCGCAGGGTCACTAAAACTAGAGGGAAAGATTGCCGAAATAGCCCAGAAAATGTTACGGGACACAGCCAATATTCTGGACCGGTGCGGCATTGATTATGTACTTGAGGCGGGAACCCTGCTGGGTGTCGTGCGCGAGCACCGGCTGCTGCCCTGGGATAATGATATTGATATTACGATCACCAAACAATTCCAGGAGAAATTACTGAAGAACCGCTGGCGATTTTGGCTGAAAGGGTATCGTACCCGGGTGAAAACTTATAAAAAAGATATGGGACCATTTAAAAAGGGCGAGGTTCGCATGATGAAATTACAAAAGATCATCCCTTTTAAAAAATTGAACCTGGTTGATATTTTCATAAAAAAATTGGTGGATGATCATTACTATTGGATTATTGCGCCGAAAAAACCGGTCTTGAAATCGGTACCACGAAAGTATTATGAAGAATTCACACGCCTCTCTTTTGACGGGTATAATTATAAAGCGCCGGCAGAATATAAAGAGTTTTTGACCTATTGTTACGGCGACTGGTCGGTGGTGGTGAAAGATTGGAATTTTCGCACCGGTGATAATTGCGTGCGGGGAGAGATTGAATAAGTTGACCACAAATTACATGAACAAACAGGAATTATTATTTGTTAATTTTGCTTCATTTGTGGAAAGCGACCAGGAATTAATATGAAAAAACTATATTATTTTGCCAACAACATTTACCAGTTTTCCTATGCCCTGCCGATTTATGACAAGCTTGGCGGCACCTTCATTGTCAGGGACAAGAAGAAACTGGGACAATTCAAACTATATCTGCGCGACCGCGCCCGGTTTGGTGAGACCAACTTCTGGAAAACGCCACCGGTAGAGATTGTCCCGCGCCGGGATGTGAACAAACTGAAAGGCGTAGTCTTTTACCTCTCCAATTCCATTATTTCTTCCCAGGAATATCCCAATGCCATTACCCTGTTTCATGAACATGGCACTTCCGATAAACTCTATGGCGGCGGCCGGCCCAGCGCGAAACGGAAATTGAATTCCTATGACTATATTCTGCTGTCCGGTGATAAAAATAAATACCGGCTTGAGGAGATCGGCCTGCAAATTCCAGATAAAAAACTGGTGAAAATCGGTGGCTTGCGCTTTGATGAATACCAGGATGGCGGCATTGATAAAGAAGCAGAAATGGACCGTCTCGGCATCAAAGACCGCAGCCGCAAAAATATTCTCTACGCCCCCACCTGGTCCTTCGGTAATGGCACTTTTAAGCAATATGCCATGCGGTTTGCCAAAGAGATTACCCAAAACTATAATCTGATCATCCGGCCGCATTATCACGACAGGGTTCATGGCAGTTATGTAAAATTCATGGCCAAATTACAGGGAATCAAACACCTCTATCTTTCCCAGTCCGCCAACCTGATCAAGAGTGATACCCTGCGGGATTTCATTGTTTCCGATCTGATGATCAGTGATGTCAGTTCGGTGATCTATGAATATTTGATCACCCGCAATCCGATCATTATCGCGCAGAATGATTTTGAACAACGCCACAATATGCCGGAAGAATACAACATCATGAAGGCTGTTGATACATTTTCAGGAGATGAAAATATTGTTGAAATGATCGATGAAAATTTAGCCAGCCAGAAATATCGTGACCAATATGAGCAACT
Organism: uncultured bacterium; assembly: GCA_964438745.1. Taxonomy (GTDB): domain Bacteria; phylum Fidelibacterota; class UBA2242; order UBA2242; family JAFGTP01; genus JAFGTP01. Next base: position 70 of record CAYTLS010000303.1, on the reverse strand, counting down.
ATTGCACAATTGTTTTTATAATGTCGATGAAGGCTGTGTAGACAAGGCGGTTGACTTCATCAAAAATTTA
>CAYTLS010000302.1:0-4175 GCA_964438745.1 uncultured bacterium | reverse complement strand
CCCCATGTACGCTGAAGGCGAGGAACTGGCTTACGGTGGTATCAAATGGCTGGAAGAGATTGCAAAAAATGACTGGTCCGGTGAAAATCCCGGCAAAACCATTGTTGTCGGTGGTGGTAATACAGCTATGGATTGTGTGCGAACTTCCATTCGCTTAGGCAGTGACGAGGTTTATTGCTATTACCGCAGAACTGAAAAAGAGATGCCGGCAGAACAAATTGAAATCGATGAAGCCCGCGAAGAAGGTGTGCAGTTTAAATTTCTGTCTCAACCTGTAAAAGTGGAAAAATCCGGTGACCACTTCAAAGTTACCTTTCGTGAAATGGAACTGGGCGAACCCGATGCTTCGGGCCGAAGACGGCCAGTACCCATTGAAGGGTCCGATTACACTGTGGAAGCCGATACTGTGATCGCGGCCATTGGACAGAAAACCATTGCTCCTGAAGGCGCCATTACCAATAAATGGAAAGATATCGAAGTGAAATCCGGCAACGGCCAGATGGCGGAAAACGTATTTGCTGCCGGTGATTGTGTCACCGGGCCGGCTACAGTAGTAGAAGCTGTGGCAGCAGGACGCATCTGTGCTCTGGGCGCAAAAGCTTATTTGGCAGGTGAAGAATACAAAGATCCTTACACCATCAATGTCACTCGCGGCCATTGGCAATCCCTGCAAAAGGATGACCTGGTTTATCTGAAGGAAATGACAGCGCGTAAACGGGAAAAACTGGAATATATCTCCCTGGAAGAACGAAAAACCACTTTCAAAGAACAAAATAAATCCTTTACAAAAGAACAGTTGACCCTGGAAGGCGACCGCTGCCTGGAATGCTCCTGCACTGATCGTGATGATTGTGCTTTGAAAGAACACTCTGAGACTTACATGGCTGCTCCTGACGCGATTAAGGGTGTGAAAGAAACCTACAATGTAGACATTCGCCATCCGGAAATTGTGCTGGACAAAAACAAGTGTATCAAATGCGGCACCTGTGTGAAAATTTGTAAAGAAGTGGTCAATGAATCCCTGCTGGGCTTTGGCAATCGTGGTTTTACCACCAACATCACCACCGCTTTTGGCGAAGCGCTGCCAACGACCTGTGGGGAATGCGGTGAATGTATTGAGGCCTGTCCCACCGGCGCGCTGGGCTGGCGAATCAAAAAATAAACATCTTTAAGGGGCAGGGTACTTTATACATACTTTGCCCTTTATTATACCACACAGTCCTGTAACTGCCTTGGTACTTCATCGTGTTTTTTATTTAAAAAAAAGGATTGAAATCCCGTTGTTCAAACCTGGGATTTTTTAAAACTAATGTCTTAATCTGCATTATTTATCTTTCTAAAATAAATCACAGGTGCGCTGATTTGTAATCCCTTCAATGCAATCTTATTGCAAATTTGTATATTTAGCAAAAATTCGTAAATTATGGACAGTAATTTATTATAAATATGCAAAAAAACACGATCAATAAATTCCGCTAACTACTCAACGAGAAAGTTTAATTTGTTAAAATGAAAACCCTGTGTCAATAAAAACTAATTTATTGTATATGCTTTTTGCAGCTTAAAATAAAGGAAAAATAACATGCAGATTTATAATGATAAACAAAAGAAATTAGCGCAAAATATTGATCCTGAAGTGATCAAAAAAAATTGGCAGGATTGGAAATGGCAGATGAAACATCTGATCAAAGATATCGACACTTTCCAAAAAGTTACCGGTATTAATTTTTCCGATCAGGAAAAGAAGGAACTTCGGGAAACGCTAAATAAATTTCCATTATCGGTGCCGCCTTATTATGCGTCACTGATTAAAAAGGACAATTACAAAACCGATCCGATTTTTATGCAATGCTTTCCATCCCCTCATGAACTGGATATTGCGGAACATGATATGTCTGATCCACTGGCAGAAGACAAGGACAGTCCGGCACCGGGCATTACCCATCGTTATCCTGATCGTGTTCTTTTTACCATTAGTAATGTTTGTGCCATGTACTGTCGCCATTGTACCCGCAAGCGTAAAGTGGGTGATGTGGATTTTATTCCCAATAAAGGCATGATCAAAGCCGGCGTTAATTACATTCGTAAAAATCCGAATATCAGAGATGTTCTGCTCAGTGGCGGCGACCCTCTGATGCTATCTAATGAATATCTGGATTGGATTTTGTCGGAAATCAGTTCGATTCCCCATGTGGAAATGATCCGTATCGGCTCCCGAATTCCGGTGGTATTGCCCTACCGTGTGACCCCGGAATTAGTTGACGTGATCAAAAAATATCATCCTGTATGGTTGAACACTCATTTTAATCATCCGTCGGAGATAACAGCTTCTTCCCGGGAAGCTTTACGCATGTTGGCGAATGGCGGTATACCCCTGGGTAATCAATCGGTGCTGCTTGCCGGTGTTAATGATTGTCCCAGAATCATGAAAAGCCTGGTTCATAAACTGGTTCAAAATCGCGTCCGGCCCTATTACCTTTATCAATGTGATTTGGCGGAAGGATTGAATCATTTCCGGACCCCGGTTGGTAAAGGAATTGAAATTATCGAAAATCTTATTGGTCACACCAGTGGTTTGGCAGTGCCGACCTATGTGATCGATGCTCCCGGTGGTGGCGGAAAAATTCCGGTCATGCCCAATTATCTTATTTCCTGGTCGACCAATAAAGTGATCCTGCGAAATTATGAAGGTGTGATCACGACCTATAAAGAACCGGATTCCTATGAACCGGTATTTTGTGACAGAAATTGTGACAAATGTACACTATATTTTGATTTTGAAGATTCTTATGAGCACAATGCGATTGGTATTTCCGAACTTTTGATGGATAGCGAAGAGAAAATATCTCTGATACCGCAATCCAATGAAAGGTATAATCGCAGAAAAGGAGAAAAGAAGCAGGAAGAATAAAAAAGGAAATCTATGCATTTTATTGATTATTTTATTTTTGTCGTCTATTTTATTGCTGTATTAATCGTCGGACTTTATTTTTATTTCAAAAACAGCGATCGTGAAGATTATTATGTGGGGGGGCGAAAAATGTCACCTTCTCATATTGGGATGTCCATTGTCGCGACAGATGTTGGCGGCGGATTTTCCATCGGTCTCGGGGGACTAGGCTATCTGATGGGAATCTCCGGTAGTTGGCTTCTGTTTACCGGCCTGATAGGGGCTTGGATGGCAGCCGTCCTAACCGTACCAAAAGTAAAAAAAATCGATAAAAAATTGAGTATGCTGACCTACCCTGATTTTTTAAGAAATACCTTTGGTGATAATGTCGCTCTGATAGCGGCTTTAATATCAGGTATCGGTTATCTGGGATTTACCGGTGGACAGATTCTGGCCGGAGCAAAACTGGCGGCTGGTTCTGTATTTTCCAATATTACTTTTATGGATCCCTTAAGTTTTTCCTTATATATCATGGCGTCAATCGTATTGGCGTACACAGTTTTAGGGGGCTTAAAAGCTGTTATCTATACCGATACCATTCAGTGGATCGTTTTGCTTGCCGGACTGGCTTTATTCGGTGTGCCTTTTGCCCTGGTAAAAGTGGGGGGAATCAGCGCACTCAGGGCCAGCCTGCCGGCAGAATTTTTCTCCCTGACTAATATCACCGCCAAGCAATTTATGAACTGGTTTTTTACGATTGTACCGATCTGGTTTATTGCCATGACCTTATATCAGCGCATATTTGCCTGTAAGAATGAGAAGGATGCCAAAAAGGCCTTTTTTATCGCCGGTATTTTAGAATACCCTATCATGGCTTTCCTGGGTGTATTGCTGGGAATGATCTCCCGTGTGTTTTTCCCGGCTGTGGAAGCGGAAATGGGCTTGCCGATGTTGCTGCGGGATGTTTTACCGATCGGTGTGACCGGTATTATTATTTCAGCATATTTCTCAGCAATAATGTCGACAGCAGACAGTTGTTTGATCGCCAGTTCAGGAAATTTCGTTAATGATATTATTGAGCGTTATTTCATAAAAGAGGCTTCAGACAAAAAGATTATGCATATATCCCAGATTGTAACGCTGGTAATTGGGGTAATTACGATGATCATTGCCAGTCAGTTCAAGACTGTGCTGGAAATTATTTTGCACGCCTATTCATTTATGGTTGCCGGCTTGCTGGTACCCACGCTCTTTGCCTATTTTTCTAAAAGTAGAGATGGTGTAG
>CAYTLS010000301.1:0-4179 GCA_964438745.1 uncultured bacterium | reverse complement strand
CCGGAGGATGAAAACAGAATTATTTATCATTTACAGCCTTTAACAAGTATTCATTTACACTCTAATTTGGATAGGGAATTGAAGGCCAACGGAAATATTGATATCATTTATATATTGGCTGCTATTGCCTTGTTAATGATCATAATTTCAGGAACCAACTACATCAATCTTAATATTTCCCGGCTGCTTAAACGGATCAGGGAAATTGGCGTCCGCCGATCAATTGGCGCATCACGAAGAGATATAATCATTCAATTTCTTATGGAATCTTTAATGACAATTCTGTTGGCATCAATTATATCAATTGTATTGATTGCTCTGATTCTTCCGCAATTCAATCACCTCACCGGGCAAGCAATCTATTTTAGGTTGAATGGCTTCATTGTTATGCAATATCTAATGTTTATCGTGTTTTTGTCCATAATTTCCGGATTTTATCCAGCCTTTTTGTTTTCCCGAATTGATCCTGTTCAAAATCTCAAATCAAACATTTTACTCAATAAAAAATCATCAAAGGGGTTGAGAAATTCCCTGGTAATTCTCCAGTTAGGAATAGCCGTTTTCCTGATTATTTTCACATTCATTATGAACAAACAGATGGGGTTTATTCACCGCAAATCATTGGGGATGAACAAAGATCATGTCATCAGTTTGGGGAGTGATATTCCCCGGGAAGTAAAATCAAAGGTTAATATTTTCAGAGAGAAATTAATCAAATATCCCAACATAATCGATATCTGTGGCACTATGGAAAATCCATCCCGTGAAGTGAAAGATATGGGACCGAGTACTGTCCAAAATATTCGGGAAGCAGATGATGCAGTATTTTTATATTTACTGCCCGTTGATAAGCATTTTTTTGATCTTCTGGAGATCACTTTTGTTGCCGGAACAAATTTTACCCATGAGTTCAAATATCACGATGTCAATTTTGAACAAAACTCACAATTCCTTGCTGATGTGAACAATACTTCAAGAGAATATATTATCAATGAAAAGGCATTAAATCTGATTGGGTTTCAATCTGCCGAAGAAGCAATTGGTAAGAATATGACCTGGTCAAATTCCGTATTAAACCTGCAGCCGGGACCAATTGTCGGCGTTGTCAGGGATTTCCATTTTTCAACACTTGAGAAAGAGATAAAGCCTTTTGTCATGGTCACTGATCCAAGATTTTTTGGTCATATAATGATGAAGATTACTTCGAATGATATTCCCGGAACATTGGAAAAAATCAAAAGTGTCTGGATTGAACTCTTCCCGGAACAACCCTTTGAATATCATTTTTTAGATGATCTTTTTGATCAATTGTACAAACAAGAAGAAAACCTCAATAATATTCTCATTATTTTTACGGTTTTAGCAATTATCATTTCTTGTTTGGGATTATTCGCCATGGTAATGCATAACACCGAAAGACGGATTAAAGAAATTGGGTTAAGAAAAATTTTGGGTGCTTCGGTCAAAAATGTTTGGTTCCAACTGGTCATTCAATATATCAAACTGGGGGTCATTGCCAATTTGATAGCCTGGCCCATTGCCTGGTATTTCACCAAAAAGTGGCTGCTCAATTACGCCTTTAGAATTAATTATGTTTACTGGATTTTCCCTTTGGCAACCGTAATAATAATTGTCATCACCTTATTAACTGTAAGTTGGCAAAGTATAAAAGCAGCAAAATCAAATCCAGTAGAATCATTAAAATATGAATAACCAGAAAGAACTAAATGTTTAAAAATTATTTAAAAATCGCAATCAGAAACTTAAGTAAACAAAAATTATTTTCATTAATCAATATTTTTGGGCTAACCATTGGGATCACCTGCTCTTTACTCATTCTTTTATGGGTCAAATACGAGTTGAACTATGATACTTTTCATAAAAACCTGGAGAAAATATGCCGTACTGTTTCCGATTCTGAGGGGTATCATGTTCCTGTAACAGCAGGGCCAATGGCAGCATATTTAGAAAAGAACATTCCCCAGGTAGCAGTGGCAACCCGATTTAAACCTACTGGCGCTTCCCTAACCTACGACAACAGAACAGTTAATCTGGGCGGATTAAATATTGAGCCGTCATTTTTTGATATTTTTACCTTTCCGATCATTAAAGGTGCGAATAAAAATACTATGGACGACGTGTCATCGATCATTTTAACAGAATCATCAGCCAGTAAATTGTTTGGCGATGAAGATCCCATTGGAAAAGTCATAAAGATGAATAATAAATATGATTTCACCGTAAATGCAATCGTAAAAGATGTACCAAAAAATTCCAGTCCGCCCTTGCAATTTCAATTTCTTGCACCTTTTAAAAACTATTATGCCTGGCGGGATCCTGATAGTTGGACAGCCAATTCTGACTATCAAACCTGGATAAAATTGAGTAGCCCAGAATTATTAGATGCTGCTAATAAAAGTATGAAAGATATTATTCGAGAAAATTATCCGGAAGAAACACAAACGTATTTTTTTCAGCCTTTATCAGAAATTCATTTGCGGCCTAATACTGATCGCTGGGATGGACCTCATGGGGATATCAATTATGTAATAATTTTTATGCTTCTGGTGATCGTCATTATCAGCATCGCCTGTATCAATTTTACGAATCTTACCATTGCAAAATCTTTTGTAAGGGCGAAAGAAATCGGTATACGTAAAGTTGTAGGCGCGCGAAAAGACCAACTGTTAGGTCAGTTTTTCACAGAGACACTAATCATCAATATTCTAGCTTTAATTGCTGCTATTATTTTAACAAAATTGGCTTTGCCATGGTTTAGCAATATCACAAGACAGGTATATAGCTTTAGTTTGGTAGACCCTTCAACTATTATCGCAGCCTTTATAATCTTTTTTCTGGTTACTATAGCTTCAGGTATCTATCCGGCGTTGTACCTTTCGTCCTTTCCTATTATAAAAATTTTACAAACGAGAAGCCTATCAAATCATCGCAATAAACACCTCTCTTTTCGAAAAATTCTAGTTGTAACACAGTTCGTTCTATCGGTGATTGTCATCATTGCAACCATTGTTATCAATCAACAATTAAAATATATCCATAACAAAAAATTAGGCTTTGATAAAGAAAACCTGCTTTACATTTCTGTGCCCTGGAATTATCCTGATAAAACCTATAATTCACTTAAGAACGATTTGATGTCTGACCCAAATATTTTGAGTGTTGGCGGGTCAAATCAAATTCCTACCGATAGAGATTTTGTTACCACGGGCTATTTTATTGATAAGGGCGTCGAACGCCAGCAATCCTTTACTGTTTTTCGAGTTGATGAAGATTTTATCGATACCTATAAGATACAATTAATTCAAGGACGAAATTTCAATCGGGAAATCACATCGGATTATGAGCATAGTTTTATTATGAATGAAACCGCTCTAAAAACTTTAAATCTGGAAGATCCGTTCAATACTGAAATGAAGATATGGAAATTGACAGGGCATTTAATCGGTGTGGTAAAAGACTTCCATTTTGAGAGCATGAAAGAAGAAGTGAAGCCCTTGGTTTTTATGCTCTCTAAGCAATGTGGGTGGTTAAATATTCGACTGACACCTCATGATATCAATTCAAAAGTAAAAATGATTGAAAAAACTTTTCATAATCATTATCCCAATGCCCCCTTTCGATTAAGATTCTTAGATAATATGATTGATAATTTATATGCCAGTGAATTGCGAATGCTGAAAATATTTGAGTATTTCTCCATGCTGGCAATTATTATCACTTCACTTGGGCTTTATGGTGTCATCTCCTTTGTTACCAATGAGAGAGTGAAAGAGGTGGGAATACGAAAAGTACTCGGCGCCTCAGAGATATCTATTATAAAAACAGTTGCCGGAGAATTTATGCTATTGATTACTGTGGCAAATATCATTGCCTGGCCGGTTGCCTTTTTCTTTATGCGGGAATGGCTTACTAGTTTCTCCTATCGAATAAACCTGTCTGTAGTTCCCTTTATCATGACGACACTTTTATCATTTACAATCGCAATTCTCACAATCAGTTGGAAAATATTTAAAACCGCTCGGTCTAATCCTGTGGAAGCGCTGAAATATGAATAACCAGAAAGAACAAAATGTTTAAAAATTATTTAAAAATCGCAATACGTAACTTGATAAAATATAAGAAATATTCTTTGATCAATATAGCAGGCCTTGCCATCGG
>CAYTLS010000300.1:0-4179 GCA_964438745.1 uncultured bacterium | reverse complement strand
AATGAGGGCCCTTTCCTGATATATTCAAGATCCGAGACCCAAAAATCAGGATTATCTTCCGTTGCCCTGGAGAGCATTTCATAGCGATGTTCAAAATGAGAATACCTGGAAAGGCTTTTGTGAGGCGGACGATAGGATGGGATAAAAATGATTTTATCCACATCCAATTTTTCTTTGACAATCGTTGCTAATATCAAATGTCCGTAATGGACCGGGTCAAACGTTCCGCCATAGATGCAGATCGACTTAAAACCAACGGTTTTTTCTGCGTTCTTCATCTTTTTCTTTTCTTTTTTCCTTTTCAACTTTACGCAATTCCCGGTTCAGCATTTTTTCAAGTTTCTGTAGCAAGTTGGTTTTTTCTTCAGTTGTAATTTCATCGGCATCGGTGATTTCTTCCTTTACTTCTTCGAATTTTTTGAAATCCCGTTTTTTGATATAGCAGTAGGCTTTTTCATATTTGGCATAGATCGCAAAATCAGTATCGTAATAGGAATTCAGCATATCGTCTTGATAGATAATTGCCGCATCCCAGTGTCCCATTTTCCGGTAGATCTTACCGCTTTCATATAGTTTGCGTCCCAGTTTTGTCCGTAATTCATCGATTTTACCCTGAGCAATTTTCGCATTATTGGTATTGGGATAAGCATCGATAAATTCCTGCAATTGACGCAGTGCTTTTTCCGTATTGGATTGGTCGCGCTGATATTTCGGTGAGAGTTCATAATAGGACATAGCAATTTTAAAATACCCATCTACCAGCAGTTCACTGTATTTATAGCGTTCCACTAATTGTGTAAATTCAGCAATTGCCAATAAGTATTCATCCCGGTTGTAGTAACTTTCACCAATATAATACTGGGCGTCATCAGCCAGCTGACCGCCGGGATTATTTAAAATATAGAGACGAAAATCATCTATCGCCTGTAAATACTTCCCTTTTTCAAATTTCTTTTCTCCCTGGGCATAATAAATATTGGTATCTTCCAGGGTTTTTGGATTTTTGCCGGCACAATTGGCCAGCAGCAGTATAACAGTTGTCATTAAAAATAATCTAACAATTTTCTTCATAGTTTCTTTCTTTTTCAAAATCTTTTAGAATCGAAATGAGAGGTTCAAACCATTAACCAGGTATTTTCTGCGAATATCAGTCATCAGTGACAAATTCCAGGTCAGGTCTTTTTCATCGGCTTTATAATTTTTTGCCAAAATCTGGGCGTGTATGGCACTGACCACGTGATTGATAATTACAGCTGTACCAAACTGGGAGGCCATTTTCAAGGCATTATTGGAATCTTCCCGTCGTGTTAAATAGTGATCACGTTTGTCACTGACTGTTGAATCAGATTCAAAATCTTGCCAACCATAAGAAAATTGATTGTATTTTCCAATGTTTTCGTAATAATCCCGGTTTTTAATCGGTTCAATGATCGCATCATCTGCCATAATAGCAATAGAATCCTGAAGATCAAAAAAGTCAGCCCCGGTTTTTAATTCAAAGATATCATTTTCACTACCATTCCAGACATATTCGCCATTTTCAAAGGTTTTAATAATGACATGGATACCATGGGAACTGGGTGAATTGGTCTCCGTATTCCAGTCACTGTAGGTTGAGGCCCACTGTTCCATGTTCCAATGCTCGTCGGCATATTCTTTATATTCGTCTTCAATATCTTCGCCCTGGGCTTTTTTGGAAAAATGCATCCCCCAAAATAGCGCTTCCATTCCAATAAATCCGATGGCCCGTCCCCATTTACCGGTATAAAATTCACCGGCTCCTGGTACAGCTGCTGACATTAAAAAAGCCAGACCGGGAGATTTTTCATAATCAAATCTGACACTGTCTGTTGCATAGGGCTCATCATTCTCATATTGCATTGCCATAAGTTGCTGTTTTTGAGCGGGTGTATTTTTAAAGGCTTGCATGTCGAAATTTTGTCCCAATACCATCATTGGTAACAAAAATACAACACAAAATAATAAAACCAGCTTCTTTAACATGAGTATCCTCCTTTATAGTCCAAATAATATGGTTAGATAAGTTCTCAGTTCATTTCCATATTCATTAATATTATCTTCCTGATCAATGACTTCAATTTTATCAAAGCCATAGGCCACATCCAGTGAAATGGCAGTGGGATATCCATAAAAAGAAAATCCCGAAAATCTAAGTTCCACGCCCGCATCGCTCTTAAAATCCTTCAGCAGGTTACTGGTAACGCCGGTAAAATCATCAACAATACCATTCCAATGCAGGTCCTTGTAGCCCGGTACCTGGCTCCAGGCATTACCGGTTTCCACAAATGCACCGATAAAAGCGTTTTGCAGATTGAAGGGACCGAGACGGTAATTCTTCTGTTTAAAAAGCGGGTAACGGAAAGTGTATTCCAGCGTGAACAGGTTACGGCCTTCAATGGCGTAGAAAGGATATCCCCTCAAACCCGGTGCACTCCCGGCAAAGAAATTGAAAAATGAATCAATGTCCGGCTTGGATATCCATCCAGCCTGCCAGCCTAAATTCCCCACTAATTGCGATCCAAAATATTTATGATGCCACTTCCCTTCGTGTTCAATTTTCCAATAATAGTTCTTACGAAAAATTTCTTTTAGTGTTCCATAATCATCATGAATGCCAAATTCTTCCAAAAATTTATCATAATTCCGGTAAAATATAGTTTTCAGTTCGATTCCATTGTCAGGATTTGTTTCCTTATTTACAGTTGGGAGCATAGCATCCATATCCCAGGTAAGCATAAAATTCAGCCCCTGGTAGTAATCATAAGTAAATCCGTTAAGGTTATAATTAATATAATCAATGGACTGATCAACACTGGTATTATATTTAGCTAACGACATATCCAATCTTAAATTATGAATATCTGAAAATGGTCTGGTTGCTCCAATAATAAGTTGTTGCAGATGAAACCGATAATCAAAAACACCCGGATAGGCTTTCAAAACAAAGCTCTCTTTATTGGTTAATTCTCTTGATATATCATAATACTCCAGGAAAATCGTCGGTTCCAATTTTTTATACTCAATCAATGCCGCCACATCATGTTCCATGTTTTTGTTGATGGATGCACCACCAAAGAGATTGAACTGGTTAAGTATCTCCGATGTGAAAAAATAAAACCCCGGTTTTGCGGTACCGTAATCAATCATCAATTTGGGCAGCACAAACACTTTTGAATGCCGCATAGCATATTCATTCTCTTCTATATCCGGCATATCTTTGATCTTCATCATGGGATAATGCCGGGTTTCATAATCCTGTAGATAGGTCGTATTCTCTTCCACTACAGTCTGAAATTCTTGCAGATAAGCGATCTTATATTTTGAATTTTCAAAATGAGAATATAGCAACTCTCCTTTGGAATTGACAGCAGGCATAAAGGCGCCGCCCTTAACATTGGTGACCTGCTCAATTTTATCACTCGTTGTGGACTTGCGGTAAATATTGAAAATACCGGTACGGTCAGCCGAATAATAGAGCCATTTACCATCCGGTGAAAAATAGGGATCCCGCTCATCATATTTTTCATTGAGCATAGCGGACATTTCCAGGCTTTCCAAATCCAGCAGCACGATATCGCGGCCATGGTTGACCGTCATATCAAAGGCTATTTTTTCATTATCCTGTGAAAAATGTAGATTGTGTACCTGAACACCATTATCAAATTCCGCCAGAATTTCTTCTGACTGCTTTTCTTTTTTATCTGCCAGGTTCAATTTGATGATCTGATATTTGCCATTGCTACTGTGCACAAAAACCAGAAATTGCTCATCCTGGGAAAGCACCGGATTTTTTGCCCGGCGATTCTCTGTCAGTTGAATCTCTTTTTCTTCTTGCAGATCATACTTGTATATGTCATTAAAAACCGATCCATGCCGGTCGGGTTTACTTTTTTTGGAGTAATAGAGATAGCGTCCATCACTACTGAGTTCAGTTCTCGATTTAATCAGTGGAGCGATTTTTTTATCTTCTTTGGTTTTAATATTATACCGATACAATGATGTTAATGAAAAATAGGGGGTTCCTTTACTGGAGAGATAATAGATTTCCTCATCATTGCCCCAATTGCCATAAAGTTGTGATATCCCTTCTTCAAGGATATTATCACCGACCTGCAAATGCTCTCGGATATTTTCTGTGTACTGATAATAATTTTCCGT
>CAYTLS010000299.1:0-4192 GCA_964438745.1 uncultured bacterium | reverse complement strand
ATGATAAAGGTGGAGTATATGCCTCAAGGATTTGGTGGACTTTAAAAGTTTATGGTCATAAAAATGTAAAAGTTATAAATAATGGCGCTAAAGCATTAGAAAAATTAGGACTTGAAATGAGAGTAAAAACACCAGATATAGAAAAATCTAATTATAAAGTATCTGAAGTAAATAAAGATATGATAGCTACAAAAGATATGGTTAAAGAAGTAATTGATAATGAAAGTGAAGATGAATTTCTTTTAGATGTTAGATCTTTACCAGAATATGAAGAAGGTTTTATACCAAAATCAATTTTCGTCAGGTAGCCGGTGATTTTAAAATTTCTGTTTCCCAGTACTTTTTTGACGGCCTTGCTTGCATCATCATCCAGAATTGTTAGAGTCTTATCATTGATCCCGTTTCCATTTTTGTCCAGCCAACTACCATCAGGGGTCAATTTTATGGTGAAGGGGGTTTTACTCTGATTGGAAAATGGATTGGGAGATTGTATCTTTCCATTGATGACCAGACGATCATTTTTTAAGTTGAGTTTTGTCAATGAGAGCAGGGAATTAATTTTTCTACCATTATTTTTTTGAAATAGTAATGTATCGGCCAAGGCACAATCACTGGTCACACGTAGTCCTTCAATTGCAAGAGTATCATCCCATAATACCAAATCACCATCCAGGAGTAATCTGAATTTATCCTGCCTGTTGAAGGACAATTGATATTGATCAAAAATCAAATCGGTGCCAAATAGAGATAATTTTTGAGCCCCCTGGCTTCGTCTGGCGATAACGCTATTCTTTTTAATTACCAGTTTGTTGATATCAATTGAAAATCCTGCGGCTAATTTTGCCAGGGTCATTTCACCCCTTAGCAAAAATTCCGGGTCAGCACTTGACATGGCGATTCTGCTCCGTGGCAGATTATCATCCAGTTTTAATGTCGCATCGCCAATACCCAGTTCCCGGTTTAATGATTGAAATACAAAATCGCTGGAATCGGAATGGAGTTCCGATGTAAAATGGACTCTTTCATCATTAAAAACCGGGGAAGAAATATCACCGGAAATCTTTACTTTTGGGTAGAGGTCAGAGTGAACGAAACTGAATCCATCAACATAAACAGTCAGATAATCACCCAGAACAAGAGAATCTTTCGGCAGGCTTGTAAATTCGCTGTAGCCATTGTTAAAACTGTCAATTCCCTTTGCACTGAACTGAATATTCTGTGCTTCAATATTCGCGCCTTGTAAAAACTTTGGTAAAACCGGTCTAACTGTAGCACTCCATTTATTGTTTGTGAATTTTAAAGATTGACACTCAATCAGTGCCTGGCTCAAGACCATGGATTCATTTTGTTTTGAGTTAATGGTGCCGGAGTAGAGGGCATTGGTGGCAGGATCCACCAGCAAATCAATTTCAGCCGGAATTTGCGGCAGGGTACCACCATAATTTTTCAGCACAGGAAAATGGATGGTGGCATATTCTCCGGTTGCTGTGTACAACCGCTTTTGTCCGTTTTTATCTTCAAAAATGAGGGTTTTGCTTTCCGTCAGATCAATATAGGCGATATTGGTATCCGGCAAACCAATTTTCTGTGACACCAGATCATTTCCAAAATATTGTCCGAGATGCAAACCGGTACTGTCCAGCGTAGCCACCTTTTGGCTGCCAATCAGAAAATCCACTTTACCGGACCTGACCTGCCGCCTGCCAATATCAAAGCGAAAATTAGAGTCAAATTGAGATTTCAACATATAGGTCTTGTCCTGGTAGTTTAATTCTGACTGCGAATTAGAAAAAGCGAGCAGATCCCGGTTTAGAATCCTTGGAAAATCCGGCAGCGTCAATTGCAGGTAATCCTCAGTCAGATTCCCGATGGACGTCATGGTTTGCCACTGAAGATTGGAGAGATTGGTGGCCACCAAACTAAAACTTTCCTGGAAATTGAGATCAGCATTGGCCAGTTGAAAATTCGGCAGAGTAAGGTCAAACTTTCCGTTGAACTGGCAGCCAACTCCGCTGCCATCGCTGAGTAGCAGGTTCCCAGTTGGATCCAGATGCAATCCCGCTTCATCAATCACGGCACCGGCCATAACCGTCAAACCAAACAAAGGGTGTTCCGGCATCAATCCCAATACAAAAGTGCTATTGATCCTAAAATCTGCAGACCGGAAAGAATCACTGGCCGGATCAAAAATTCCCTGCCCGGTGGCAGTAACCCACTGGCTGTTCATATCCTGAAATTGAATATCACCATCCATTTCCAGCAGAAAAAACTGAACGCCCTTTTCCATTTCCATTTTTAAAGATAATGCCTGGGAATGGATTGAAATATTTTCAGACCAGTTAATTGGCGAATTGATCGGTAGATTTGGTACTGTTCCTGTGAAAAAGCCATCAGGAGAAAGTTGTACCTGGTCTTCAGTAAAATTGATTGGCTGTGAAAACTCGGGTAAATTGAGGGTGCCAGCCACATGAATCGTTGTTTGTTTCCCAGGCTGAAACTCACCCAGAAGTTTATCAATTGCGATATCAATGCTGTCGTTGACTATGAATTTTTCTGCCGGTGCGAAATTACGCTCATTCCACTGTCCGGAAAATTCGCCGCTACGGTACTCGGCATTATTCATTCGAAAAGGAATATTATCCAACTGATCCAGATAATTGGGCAATCCCGGTAATTTAATATCCAGATCAAAAAAGAACGAGGGCATTTGCCGGGCTGCAAACCAATCAAAGGTCTGCGCGGGCATACGAAAATTGACTGGCTTTATGCTCACATTCCCATAACTCAGAAAATCGGTAATAATCAGGTTTGTTTTATTGATTTCCGGGAATTCTACGCCATGCTCAGTGATCGTAATATTTTGTATGTTGTCAATCCGCCAATTCAACGCATTAAAGGTTAAATTGCCACTAATGTCAAATCTATACCTCCATTGACCGGTTTGCCAGGCCAATGCTTTACAAATAAGGGTGTTGGTTTTCAGAGTATTATCACCGATTGTCAAGGTCATTTGTCCGGTTGCCTGGGAAGGAACCAGGAGTTTCGCCTCATTCTTATCCAGCCTTAAATCAACCGGTAAGGTAACATTAGCGAGGGATACCACACCGCCAACTTGCAGATTGTGGGTCAGTGTGCCGGCAGCGGGAACACCAAAAACACTTCCACTGATGGTAGTGAGATCAAAGGCAATTACACCATTATCGGAAATATTTATCGAGTTGTCGACCATGAATATAATATTACCGGTCAGTCCTCCGTTGGATTGAAGTTGCAAAGGCACGGAAACATTGCTCATGACTTCGTCAAACAAAACCGGTACTGCGTTGCAATTAATCTGATCCTGACCGCCTTGATAACGGACTTGGTTAATGATCATGGGCAGGCCCGCGTCCGTGAGATTCAGATTTGACCCTTTTTCCGCAGGAAAATTTCCAGATAAGCTTCCGGACCTGATAACCAGGCTATTCCGGTTAAATGTTATGGTTCCTTTCACCTGAACTTCGGGCGTTAGTGCTGATAATGACGGCAACGTAAGCATCATAGTGCCGGAAACAGTCATTTCCGAGGAATCCGCTGAAATGGAATAGTCATCAAGAAAGTGTTCATTTTCTCTCAATTTTATAAAAGCTGCCCGGTTTGACAGCACCGGTAATTTTTCCGGCAGATAATCCGCCAGGTAGTTGGATGAACCCAATACCGTAAAGGTGTTAATCTGACTGCTGTTATCTTGAAAATCATTTATTATTTGCCAGGCATAACGCTGATTTTCCTGTAATACTGGTGATAAATAATCAGTTTCATTGAGATTGATTGAATGATCAACAAGCGGCTGATTGGCGCGCATAGCCATGGATGTTGCTTGTCCGGTAAGAACTGAGACTACTTTTAAGCGAAATTGGCTGGTTTGGGTAAGGTTGGTATTATTAATAAACCATTGAAATTGTGGCCGCTGATTAAACACCACTTCTCCATCAGCAGGGGCGATTAAATTGACAGCAGCTTCCGTATTTGCGCCGGCATATTGAAATTCACCGATCTGGCTTTGACCGCTGTTTTTGGTAGCCGGTTTTCCGGTCATATCCAGAGCTCTGATTCGCCAGGCATAGTTTTTCCCGTTTTTCAGAGATAGGGCATCGAGTGGATATTGAAACCCCGATTCCAGCAGATTAAAATTTTCATAATGGGGATAATT
>CAYTLS010000298.1:0-4194 GCA_964438745.1 uncultured bacterium | reverse complement strand
CGATTTCGTCTTTGGAGGAGACCTTGAGGCGCATGGTCAGATCACCTTCTCCCTGGGCAATATCTTCCAATCGACCGGAAGCATCATTGATAGGTTTCACAATCCTGCGGGCGAAAATAATAACGACTCCCCCAATCACAATAATCGAGATAATTACACCAATTATAAAGTAGTAAATCAGCTGGGCCAGATTTTCATTGACATTATCCACCGCATCCATGAAATCTTTTTCATAAGCGCCCACACCAATGACCCAGTCCCAGGGTTCAAAATAACCGATAGCGGCTATTTTCCGGGATGGGGGCTGGTCATCATACCGTTGCCAGAAATAATTAACAAAATGAACCTCATCTCCTTCGAGATTCACCGCATTATCCACCATTTCCTGGATATAAAGCTTTCCATTGGCATCTTCTTTATTGTAAATATTCATACCGACTCTTTCCGGAAATTTATGGATGATCACCTCACCTTTTTGGTCACCTTTTCCACCCAGAATAAAAATATAACCGGTTTTTCCTACCACAATATCCATGATTCCTTCACGAATTGCTTTGATGGATTCCTGCTTTACACCGACATATAAAATGCCGACGACTTTCTGATTATTATCAAAGATTGGTTTATAGGCGGTCAAATACCAGGCATTGACCACGTAAGCACGGCCATAGAAAGTCTCGCCATTGAGTACTTTTGTCACTACCGGATTAGCTTTACCACCGGGATTTACGGCGGGAATATAGGTGCCAATCGCACGGGTTCCGTCCAGTTTTTCCACATTGGTACTAACTCTGAGCATATCCCCTTCGTCATTCATTCGTTGAAAAATAGTACAAGTACTGCCTACTAGATCCTGAACCTTATCAACAATTGGGGAACGCTGTTCAATATCAGTATTTTTACCCAGCCATTGATTACCAACAGTCATTTTTGGCAGCTTCACGGTTTGGACTGCCTGTGTATATTGGTTAACAGCATTCCAACTTACCATGGAATTGGAAAACCGGATATTTCCCTGAGTATTGATCACTTCCTCAGCAACATTTAAATCGTTTTTCACCTTTTGCATTAAAAGTTGGTGTTGAGAATCCAACATTCGATAGACATCCTGAGCAATGGTCCTGGTTTCCCGGTTTGCCTGCCGAAGCAATTCTTCTGTCACCTGTTCATTGATCTTTGATTTTTGAACAAAGACTGTGACAAATAAAATTGCTACCGTCAGCAATATGCCAATAATGGCCAGGCTCATGATCTTATACTTAATTTTCATAATCCACCTAAATTTTATATTTTAAATTGTCCTACCAATGATTTTAACTTTTCCACCATTTTACTTAATTCTTCGGAACTCATCTGCACCTGGGCGGCGGAGTTCCCCATCTCATTGGTACTGGCATTAACATCGGAGATTTCTTCAGCAATCTGACCAGAGGCCTGGCTGCTTTGCTCGACATTTTCCCTGATCTCATTCATATTTCCGCTGATCTCAGCGATACCCCGGGCATTTTCCGTAGTAGTGGCATTTTGCTGCTCCACAGCGGCAGCGATGGCACCAACAATCTCATCAATATCATTTATAATATTGGTAATATTGGTTATTTCTGTGGCAGTGTTACTGGACGTTGTTTCCACGCCATGCAATTGTTTGGCAATTTCCTCAGTGGCTTCGGCTGTCTGGCGGGCCAGTTCTTTGATTTCATTGGCAACCACAGCAAAGCCTTTTCCGGCATCACCGGCGCGAGCGGCTTCAATTGTAGCATTCAGCGCCAGCAAATTGGTCTGTTCGGAAATTTCCGCAATGGTATCCGTAACTTTAACAATTTCCTGGGCCGCATTACCGAGTTCCTGAACCTGGTTAGAGGCAGACCTGGCCTGGTTTACTGCATTTTTTGTGATTTCTGTTGATTTAGATGCATTTTGCGCAATTTCATTGATACTGGAGCTCATCTCTTCGGTTCCGGAAGAAACGGTGTTCAATTTATCAGTGGTGGATTCAACTGATCCTCTAACTGCATTCATGTTAGAACTCATCTCTTCGGCGGCGGCTGATACAGAATTGGATTTTTCTACTGTGTGGCCAACACCACTACTCATTTCTTCAGCAATTGTAAACAGTTCTGTACCTGATGCTGCCAATGTTTCTGTATTTTCTGTTATTTCCCGAATAATGCCCTGGACTTTTTCAATAAAGACATTAAACCAGTAGGCGACTTGTCCAATTTCATCCTCAGAGTCGGATTTCATACGTTGGGTAAGATCACCTTCACCCTGGGCAATATCTTTGAGAAGATCAACAGTCCTGATCAAGGGTTTGGTTATAAAGTTGGAAATAAAAAAGTAAAGAATCAGGCCGATTATGAGAATTCCAAATTCAATCAGCATAAATTTATTTCTGGATTTGGCAACATTTTCTTTCACATCATTAATATAAATACCCGTTCCTAGAATCCATTCCCAGGGTTTAAATTCAGACACATAGGAAAGTTTTGGTTCCTGCCGGCCTTTTTCATCATAATATTGCCAGGTGTACTCAACAAAACCAGCACCGTTATTTTCTTCCACCACGTCAACCATTTCCGAAAATAACCGTAACCCATTCTCATCTTCGATATGGCCGATATTCTGACCATTCAAATTTTTGCTAATGGGATGCATAATCATCTTCGGTTGTTTATCATTGATCCAGAAATAGTCCTCATTTCTTTCACCATAACGAATTAATGAAATTGCTCGTTTGGCTTTTTCCTGGGCTTCTTCTTCTGTCAGTTCGCCACCAACCTTTTGATGAAAATATTCCATAATAGCCATATTGGATTCAACAACATTTTTTAAACTAACCTCTTTTTCCCGAAATAAAGAATTTGATATTGTATTCGATACAATAATATTCAGAACAATGAACATTATCAGCAAAAACAAACCGGTTGACACCATTAATGTGGTTCGGAGACTTTTAAATTTTAATTTCATACTGCACCCACCTTACTTTAAGGATTAAATCTTAAATTGATTAATCATTGTTTTCAATTTTCCAGCCCTTTGCGCGAGTTCCCGTGCTCTTGCTTTCATCAGGCCGGCCCTGTCCCCTATTTCATTAGTGCCGTTGTTAATTTTGCTGGAATCATTAGCCATCTGTTTTAAGACAGAATTGCTTTGATTCAGATTTTCTTTTATTTCATGCATATTTTCTGATATTTCTATTATATCTTGTACGTTTCAACTAATAATAGAATTAATGACAGTGATAAAATTTTATTTCTATCACTGTCATATCCTTATATATTAGGTTTATACTTTAAACTGGTTAACGATTCCTTTTAATTTTTCCACCATTTCGCTCAGTTCCTCAGAACTTCTTTGGACCTGGCTGGCGCTGTTCCCCATTTCATTGGTACTGTGATTGACATCAGTGATATCCTGGGATATTTGACTGGAGGCCGAACTACTCTGGTTAATGTTCTCATTGATCTCTTTAATATTCCCTGAGATTTCATTGATTCCCTGGGCATTTTCCGAAGTTGTGGCGTTTTGTTCTTCAACAGCGGCAGCGATGGTACCCACAATTTCATCAATTTCATTGATAATTTGAGTAATCGATGATATTTCCTTAGCTGTGCTCTGTGACGTTTCCTGCACGCCATTGAGCTGTAAAGCAATCTGATCTGTGGCTTCAGCAGTCTGACGGGCCAGTTCTTTGATCTCATTAGCTACCACTGCGAACCCTTTTCCGGCGTCACCGGCGCGGGCGGCTTCAATCGTGGCATTGAGTGCCAGCAGATTGGTCTGATCGGAAATTTCCGCAATCGTATCAGTAACCTTGACGATTTCCCTGGCGGCATTGGATAATTCTTTCATTTGCAGAGAGGCTTTGTCCGCCTGTTCAACGGCACTTTTTGTTATTTCCGTTGATTTGGAGGCATTTTGCGCGATTTCATTAATACTGGAACTCATTTCTTCTGTCCCGGAAGATACCGTATTGAGCTGTTCTGTTGTTGATCCCATATTGTTTTTAACCGCAGCCATATTGGAATTCATTTCCTCAGCAGCAGCGGCGACAGTATTGGATTTCTCTACAGTTTGACTGATGCCTTTACTCATTTCTTCAGCAATGACATTCAACTCTGTGCCGGAAGCCGACAATGTTTCCGTACTCTGTGTAATATTCACGATAATTTCCTGAATTTTTTCCACAAA
>CAYTLS010000297.1:1504-4199 GCA_964438745.1 uncultured bacterium | reverse complement strand
TACGTTTCCTCTGGAAACTATCGGGATTAACCTGAATATCATTCTATGAATTTTCTAAATAATTTATTTATTGGTTTTCTTGTAAACTATTGATTTTACTGATCTTGATTGAAAAATTTGAAAATTCATGAATTATTCAGGTTAAGAGGCTGCCTCAAAAGGGTAGTTATATCACTCTTTTCGACATCTGGTTTGCAGAGTGAGTTCGGATTGAAATTTTCTAATCAATAGATGTCTACTTCAATCCGGCAGCTGCTGAATGTGACATTAGGGTTGACTTTTGTGACAGTCTCTTATCAGTGTATGATGAATTTTTCTGGATTTTTGAACTGTTTATTATATTATTTGTTGAATATGGATAACTTTATTGTTTAATTAAACCAATAAAAATTGATCTTACTTTATATTCATTTTTAGTAGAATAAAAAAAAGTCTGTCCATGCCTGAAAAAATTAAAAATTTCTGTTTAGTCCTTATGTTGTTATGCCTGGTTGAGATAAGTTTTGGTGATACAATCACGGCTGGGATTTCTGACTGGCCGCCCTGGCAAATGTTAGATAGCGAGCAGTGCTGTACAGGCATAATGACTGAGATTCTGCAGGAGGCTGCAACCAGGGCAGGAATCGGATTACAACTGATCCATATGCCGAATATCAGACGGAATGAGCTCTGCTGGGGAAATAGTGTTGATGTGGAAATGGGCGTAAGTCCAAAATGGCGCAAAAAGTATGCTGATGTTTCGGTTTACACAATACCGGTATTTGAAACCGTTAATGTCGTAGTGGTGAAGAAAGGACGGTTTTCAAAAACCGATACCCTGTCAACCTTCTATGGCAGCACAATCGGCACTAATCTGGGGTATTATTATGCCGATGGATTCACTGCCGTATTTGAAAAAGGGTTGATCCATCGGGAAGACACGTCCAAAGAAGGGCCGCTAATTATCTATAAGTTGATCAATGATCGGGTTGACGCTATTATTTTGGATAAATATGAGGCGCTTTATTGGATCAAAAACCTGGGAGTGGAAAGGGTGGATTTTGAGTTTGCTTATGAATTCAAAACTATTACTGATCTGCGAATACGGTTGCATAAAAGCAAAGAGCACTTGTTACCGGTGCTTAATGAAAAATTAATGGATATGAAAGAGGATGGCACTATCCAACGAATAAAAGAGCAGTATATAAAATGATTTATTAGACGGAGAGAGTATGAGTGAAAAAGATATTAATTCAATCAGAAATGATTTTAACAAAAGCGATGATATGCTGAAAAAAAAAGTATCTGCACTAATCGAGGAAAGGAAAACCGCCGGACTGGAAGGTCTTGTGGGCGGTTTGGAAGCAATTATTATTAATGTTGAGGAATTTAACCATGAGTCAGCTGTTCAGGATTTATTGAATACAACAGGATATGATGTTGCCGAGTATTTTGCTAATTCTGAATTAAAAACGTCGGTTCTGACATTAGAAAATTCTGCAGACATTTTAGTCAGCAATCGAAAAGACGAGGAAAATCCCTTTCGGAAATATAATATCGCCCCAAAAACAGATGAACTTCCCAATACGCGGTTGGAAACTTTCGTTTTTCATACCGATGACATCAAGCGGTATGTAGATATTCAAAAAGAAAGAGGCATAAAATTTCTAAGTGATGAGGTGATCGATAAGGATAATTATCTCTTTATCCAGACGACACCTTCAAAATATACCGGAATTTCTGTTGGCCTGATCCAGTGGAAAGGGAAAAGCAGAACCTATAATTCGGGAGAGGATCAGGAACTAAAGGTATCTGTTGAAAAACCGGATTGGGCGTATTTAAAAAATATAAAATATCTGGATCACACCGCCACCCGTGTTCGCGCACTAGAGCGGGATGATGCGATTCTTGAGTTTATGAGTCTAACCAACTATAATTTCGAGTTTGCGATCTATGTTAAATCCTTCAACTCTATTACCAATGTTGCCCGACTGTCAGCAAAAGATTTTGCTATGGTATTTACATCAGGTATTTCACCCTATAAGAGTGAAGAAGAATCCGGTCCCACTGAAAAATTTATTCATAATTATAATACACGCACCCATCACATGGCCTTTCATACAGAAAATATCGATAGGGTATTTAGCAGCCTTAAAAAAGATGGAATGGAATTTTTAGTCGAATTAGTCGGATCACCGGAAGAAGGGTTGAAGCAGACCTTTACTGAAAGTTCACCTACTACATTTCTGGTGAATGAATATATCCACCGGTTTGGTGACTTTGATGGCTTCTTTACAAAGAATAATGTGACACTGCTGACGGAAAGCACAGAGAAACAGTGATTTTAATCCTTTTTTTAATTGATAAGCGTCGATTTTTTGACTAAATAAACTAGTAACGTTTAAATCAGATTGAATCATGAAAAATCAGAATATAGTCAAAATTATTGCTTCTGCTGTTTTGTTGCTGTTGTCAACAATTAACGCCGGTGATATACTGGATTGTGGTATTGCCGAGGGGTATCCACCCTATCAGTTTCAGGATACAAATGGCATTGTTACCGGATTTGATGCTGACATTGTGCGATTATTATGTAAAGACCTGGGATTCCAGGTGAACTTTTATCAGGCTCCATGGGATAATGTGGTTGCTACCTTCTATTATACTGATCGGTTAGATTTTGTGGCTGGTATGGAGATCAATGCAAAACGTGAGT
>CAYTLS010000297.1:0-1494 GCA_964438745.1 uncultured bacterium | reverse complement strand
AAGCCATTTTATTACCGCAAAATTGCTCTCTTTGTTCGTGCCAATG
The DNA here is from genome assembly GCA_964438745.1 of uncultured bacterium. Lineage (GTDB taxonomy): Bacteria > Fidelibacterota > UBA2242 > UBA2242 > JAFGTP01 > JAFGTP01. Next base: position 1,448 of record CAYTLS010000297.1, on the reverse strand, counting down.
ACTCTAACATTGATTCTATCGATCACCTGATTGGCAGAGCCGTCACTAGCGATCGTGATTCTGCTTTGGAAATTTTTTTAGAAGAGATCGGGATTAAGGGAAGAATTCGCCTTGTACAGACCTCATCCAAAGAGCAATCTTTCAGACTTCTGAAGAAGCAAGAGGTTGTTGCTGTTATTGCACCCAAAGCAGTTGGCTATTATTTGGCAAATGAAATTGGGTTAACTGTAAAAGTTTTGACTGAGGCAAAAGAAAGAAGTCCGGTGGGAATGGCATTTAAAAAATATGACAGGGAGTTGTTGGATCGGTTTGAGACGGCGATTGAAAAGTTATCGCAAGAGGGTAAATTTGACAGTTTGTACAAACGATGGTATATAAATAAATATCAGGAGAATTATGAGTAAAACAAAAATTAAATTAAAAATCCATGCACCGCTTGATTTTGTATTTCGCATGGTATCGGATGTCAAACATTTTTCCAGAGCGGTGGATGATATCTCTAAAATTGAATACCTTTCAAAGCAGCAAAAAGGGAAGGGGACGATCTTTCGTGAAACCCGCAATATGAATGGAGAAAGCGTTGAAAATGTTTTAGAAATAACCGAATTCGTACCCAATAAAAAAGTAAGATTTGTTTCTGAAAGTCAGGGGACTACCTGGGATTCGGTTTATATTGCTGTTGACAAGGGAAAATATACGCTGCTAATATTAGTCATGAGAGCGAAGACCCAAAAACTATCTGCAAAATTACAAAACCTATTAATTAAACCGATTATAAAAAAGGCAATCAAGAAAGATCTGGATGCGGTAAAAGAGTACTGCGAGAAGAAAAACTGATTTATGCCTTAACCTGGTTATTGCATTTCTAACAAAAAAGGCTACCATTTTTGGTAGCCTTTTTTAGTTATTTTTAGAAAAATGATATTATTTAATAAATGTCATTTTCCGTGTTTTGATTGTATTTATTGTCTGCAACTGATAGAGATAAACGCCGGTTGCGGCAAGTTTACCGTTGTCATCACGTCCGTTCCATTCCAGTGTATGATAACCGGCATTCATGGTTGCATTAAACAGTGTTGCAACTTTTTGACCGCGCATATCATAAACAACAACTTTGATCTTTTCTGTTTTTGGAATAGAGAAAGATATATTGGTTGTCGGGTTGAATGGGTTCGGATAGTTTTGATTCAACACATATTGGTCAGCCACATTGATTTTTTTTGTGTCATCGATGGCATTGGGCTGTTGATTTTCAAACTTAAGCACTTGACCGTAATAGGTGAAAACATAGCCGAAGTCTACATCAGAAAATACACCGGCAGTAAAGTAGTCGTTTTCATTTACATCGGCAGGTACAGAAATTTGTGTATATGAAGCACCTAAATCGCTGGTTAAGAAAACACCACCATCATCAAACAGGTAGATGTAGTCAGAATTAGGTACTGAAG
>CAYTLS010000296.1:3037-4205 GCA_964438745.1 uncultured bacterium | reverse complement strand
CCTCCTTTTCATTGGAAGAAGAGGTTATAAATTATGTGGAACTGGAAATCGGTGGCGCGTCGGCCTTTAATAGCATGGTCGCCGGAGTCCTTTACGCGCCCTATACCTGGAAGGTCCGTCATTTCAAACCGGAAGAGACTAACGAAACAATGATCCGGTTTACGCCATCCGGGAAATTCTATGGATTTATGGAGAAATTACCGGAAGACCAGCCCGGTCAAAATCTTTCGGTTGATTCGGCGCGATCAATTGCAGAACAAAATGCAACCAATGCCGGAATTAACCTAAACAATTACGAATTGGTCGAAAATACCCAGGAGGTTATGTCAGGCGGGCGCAAGGATTATACCTTTGTATATGAAAGAACAGACAATCAATTAAAAGAAGCCAATTGCCGGCTGCGTTTGAAAATCAGCGGCAGCAAATTCACGGAACTCACCCATTTTGTTAAAATACCGGAAGCTTTCAGCCGCAAATACGACGAAATGCGTTCCACCAACAATACACTGGCGACAATTGCTACTGTTGCCGGAGCAATTCTTTATGTATTCGGCGGTATCATTATTGGCCTATTCCTGCTACTCCGGCAAAACTGGGTGGTCTGGAAACCGGCCTTGTTCTGGGGACTTTTTATCGCAATTCTGATGGTACTGGTGCAAATCAATAACTGGCCGCTAATGTGGATGAGCTATGATACAGCTATTGCCGCCCAGGGATTTTTGATGCAGCAGATTGTTCAGTTACTGATACTTTTCCTGGCAGAATTTATGTTGTTGACATTGAGTTTTATGGCGGCCGAATCCTTGTCCAGAAAAGCCTTCCCCAAACACATGCAATTGTGGAAAATATGGTCCAAAGATGTGGCCAATTCCAAGCCGGTTTACGGACAAACCATCGGCGGTTATCTCGGTGTTACGATTTTTCTCGCTTTTGATGTCGCACTTTATTTTTTCACAACACGTGTTTTGGGATGGTGGGTACCAAGCAGCACGCTGATCAATCCTAATATTCTCGCAACACATTTGCCCTGGTTTGCCAGTATTGTGCAATCCCTACATGCCGGGTTTTGGGAAGAGTGTCTGTTTCGGGCAATCCCCATCGCCGGGGCAGCGCTCATCGGGCAGAAATATGGTCGCCGGAATTGGTGGATAGCTGCGGCGTTTGTCAT
>CAYTLS010000296.1:0-3027 GCA_964438745.1 uncultured bacterium | reverse complement strand
AGTGATTGAACTGATCATTCCATCCCTGGCTTTTGGCCTGGTTTACTTATATTTTGGTCTGCTGCCGGGTGTGATTCTGCATTTTGCCTATGATGTGGTTTGGTTTTCACTGCCGCTTTTCGCCTCTTCCGCTGAAGGACTGTTTTTTGATAAACTGATGATCATAGTATTAACTTTTATTCCGGTAATTATCCTTGTATGGCGCAGAGTGCAGAGCGGAAAAACCGTAGAAATTACCGAAGAGGCACAAAATAAAAGTTGGACACCGGCAGAAAAAGAAGAGATTGAAATTGAACCCTCAGCAGCGCCGACGTCTGCCGGTGAGTTTAGCGATAAACTTAAATATGCAATCATCTTCAGCGGAATACTACTATTTGTGGGGTGGTTAATCTTTAGCCCCTTTCAAAACTATGCAACCCCTGTAAAAATGAGCCGGACAGAGGCCGAAACATTGGCCTTAAAAACCCTAAGAAATAAAGGGATCGAACTATCCGATACTGTAGAGGTCTTATCCACAATGAAGACACCGCTGGACATGGACGACCGGTTTGTCTGGCAGGAATATGGTGAAGAAACATACCAGGAATTATCGGGAACCTATCTGCATAATCCATTGTGGCTGGTACGGTTTGCCCGTTTTGAAGGCAGTGTTGAACAGCGGGCGGAAGAATATCTGGTCTACATCGAAAGTGGAAAAGTCGTGCGGTTCAGACATAAGCTAGCGGAATCAATGCCGGGTGATAGTTTGCCGGAATATGCAGCACGCAAGATTGCACTCAAACATATTGAAAAAAAATACGTGATGGATCCGACTAAACTTCAGGAAATTACCGCATCACCCTCTAAACTTCCGGACCGAACTGACTGGTTGTTTGAATATGCGGATACAACCATATTTAGCGCCGATCATGACGGAAAAGCCCTGACGATTGTTAAAGTGGCCGGCAGCAGGATTTCTGATTCCTACCAGAAAATCGAAGTATCCGAAAAATGGGAGCGCGCTGAAAAAGCCCGCACCAACAGCACCAGGATCATAAAAGTCATCTCCGTGGTTCTTTATGTGCTGTTATTTATCTCTGCGGTGATCATTGCCATTGTATTCTGGAGTAAAGGTAAATTTTCAGTGGGTCTCTTTCTACCGATATTAATCACCATGGCTGTTTTTGTGGCACTCAGTTTCATTAATTCATGGCCAAAATTGATGGCCCAACTCAACACCGCACTGCCACTGTCCAATCAAAAAATAATTTTCATCATAAGTGGCTTTTTCTCTGTACTAATGGCTTTTGTGCCGGCGCTGATTATTGGCGTTGTTCACAATCAAAAGACATCAGTAAAAGATAGTGGAGCATCATATCTAATGATCCTTTTTGGTATTGCTGTTGGAATAATTATGTTTATTCTGTTAACTATTCTGGAAAGACTTTTTGGCCCTTCCCTGGCTCCCAACTGGGCAGAATACGGGTCGTTAGGCGATCGCTGGCCTTTGTTTAGTAGCAGTTTCAGCAGGGTTCAGGGATTTTTTATGAAATCTGCTGAATTTTTATTCTTCTTTTGGCTGATTGATCGACTGACAAAAAACTGGCAGCACAAGAAACTGACAGGTGGTTTATTATTTCTTGTCATGGGGGGTGTTGTCGCCGGCTTGTCCATTGAAACAATTCCCTACTGGATCATCAGTGGAATTGCCATGGGTTTGATTTACTACTTGCTCTATATTGCACTGATCCGCAGAAATATTTACCTGGCGATTTTGATCACGATTGGTTATCGTATACCAGCACTCTTCAAAGGAATGCTTATGAATGCCTATCCGGTAGCGCTCCTGGAAAATCTCATGGCGCTGATTGTATTACTGGTGGTTGGTGTCCTGGTTTATCGCAAAGTTACTCGGGATTAAGTAAATACAGATACTCTCAGGAGGCAATAATTTTAATTATCGCCTCCTGAGAGTATGTAAAAATGTCTTGAAATAATTACAGACGGGCGGATTTCCAATCGGCAATTTGATCTCAATGGATTGATTTGCAGAATACAATTCCGCCTTCCTGTTATAATCAAAGATAATGTAAAACCATAGGATATTGCATTTGCAAAATCCTAATTTGATAATCCGATACATTTCCTTCCGTCAGAATCCGGATTTTCTATCAGAAAATATCGGGTTTTACTTGAATCTCAACCCCAAACAATTACAGATTCCGGTTAGAAAAGTAACAAATACTTATCCAGATCTTCCATGGTCAGGGTTTTGATCTGAAAGTTATAGCCCTGATAGTTTTTTAAAATCAGGTCAGACCGCTTTTCCAGCTGCTTATCACTGAGTTGGGATTTTTTCAATTTGACGGTATATATATGCAGGATTCGTTTATTTTTGTTAATGGCAATGATCTCGGAGTATTTTTTATCGGATTTTTGCCAGAAAAAGCCGACCTCATCATAGCCGCCGGCTGCCCGTAAAAGCAGGGCAAACATCTCTTTCAGGTTGGCTTCCCGGTATTGCTGAAAATCCTTTTGAATGGCCTGCAGATATTCAAAATTGCCAGATTCCAGGGCGGAACTATTGCGATAGATAAACCGGAACCAGAAGCTTAAAAACTTATCCCGAATAAAAATCCGTTGCCGTCGGGCATTCTCATCGGCATTAGCCGGATTGAGTTTGTCAATCAAGCCATAATCCACATTCAGCCGTTTCAGATAACCACCAATATTTTTGCCAATCATCTCTTCCATGTCCGCCCGTCGGTTCGTACCGGTGGCCGCCAATTGTAAGATGGTAAAATAGATGCCATAATTCCGTCCAAACACCTTGATCAGCCGGTTGATTCCTTCATCAATAAAGGGTGAGTTTTTATAAAGCGCAAAGGGCAGAATATCATCGGATTTATGGATATTATTATCCATCAGAATGCTGATATATTTTGGCATTCCGCCGGTGATCATGTAATAGGATAATAAATTTTTATCGGAATACTCTTCATTTTTTTCAAGAATTTCTTTGATCTCAGAGATTGTAAAGGGTTCGAG
>CAYTLS010000295.1:0-4214 GCA_964438745.1 uncultured bacterium | reverse complement strand
AAGCGGAATCTTTTTTGGATTTACCCATATTTTTGTGACGGAAAATATTTTCCAGCACAACAATGGAATTATCGATCAACATTCCAATAGCAAGCGCCAGTCCTGCCATTGAAATAATATTCAATGTCACGCCGGTCTGCTGCATCACAAAAAAGGTGATAATAATTGATACGGGGATCGAGATAGAGGCAATCAGCGAACTGATCACATGCCTCAGAAAAAACAGCATCACAAAAAAGGCCAGTACAAAGGCTTGTATTCCGGTCCAGGTCAGGTTGGACACCGATTTTTTGATAAAATCCGCCTGGTTCCAAAGGTCTTCAATGGCGATTCCCTGGCCGGCTTCTTCTTCAATATTCGGCAATACTTCAAAAATTCGTTCAACCGTTTGGACGGTGTTGGCATCGGACTGTTTCATGATTACCAGCATAATCGCATTTTTGCCATTATTCCGTAAAATTTCTGTCTGTTCTTTATAGCCATCAACAACAGCGGCGACATTTTTTAGATAGACCGGTTGGCCTTTGGCCTGTCCCACCACGGTATTTTTAATTTGGGAGACATTTTTATATTCGCCATAAGTCCTGACCGCAAATTCACGATATTGATCATCCACCAGGCCACCGGGAATCTGTAGATTTTCCATTCCCAGGGTTTGGGCAATGGTTAAACTGGAGATGCCGTGAGCAGCCAGTTTATCCGGATCCAACAGTACTTTGATTTGACGTTCCATACCACCGGAAACATAAGCGGAGGCCACGCCACTGACGCGTTCAAGGGAAGCTGTAATTTTATCGTCCGCCAGTTTTCGCAACTCTGCCATTCCCATATCATCTGACATCAATGTCAAAAACATGATTGGCTGCATACTGGGATTAAAGGCAAAGGTCATCGGATCCGAGGCTTCATCGGGAAGGTAATCCCGCACAAAATCAATTTGCTTACGGACATCAATTTCCGCCTGGTTCATATCCGTTCCCCAGTCAAATTCCAGCAGCAGGGTTGATGAGCCGGACTTGGACCAGGAGGTTATGTGCTTAATATTTTCTACCGAGACCACAGCCTTTTCCAGGGTTCTCGATACACTGTTTTCAATATCTTCCGGTCCTACACCCGGATAATCTGTCATCACTCCGATTACCGGAAAGGTAATGTCCGGATACAGGTCTAATTTCAGGCTACCCAGACCATAGAATCCAAATCCCAGCAGGATCAGGTAGATCATGGTAAAGGTAACACCACGTTTTATTGATAATTTTGATAATCTCATTTAATATCCCCTGAATTAATCATTAGCGATTTTTACTTTTTCACCATCGGCAATATTGTGCTGACCGATTACGATAAGTTTATCATCGGGATTGATACCTTCCAGCACTTGTGTGTGTTTTTCATCGGTAATGCCGGTTTTAAGGTCCACTTTTACCGCTCTTCCATCTTTTATTTTGTAACAATGCTTTGAAACAACGATTTCAGCATTGGAGACTTCGCCACCTAACCATTTGCGAAAGGTTTTTTCAATAATCGCGTGATTGGGCACGAGTATGGCATCATCAGCACTCTGTGTCACAATATTGACCTTCGCATACATACCGGGACGCAATTCAAGGTTTTTATTATCAATGATAATTTCGGCTGTGACCGTTCTGGTAACAGGATCGACAGTGGGATGAACCTTATTGACATTACCAGTAAATTGTTTGTTTTCCAGTCCTTTCACAGTGATATATGCTTTTGCACCTTTTTCAACACGGTGCAGATCCGCTTCAACAATATCCACTTTGATCTTTACTGTTTCCATATCAACCACAGTAAAAGCCGGCATCTGCGGGCTGGTTTGATTGCCCAGATCATAAAACCGCTGGGAAACCATTCCGGATATCGGTGCTTTGATAAAAGAATTTTCATACTGCTCGCGTGTCGATTCCAGCCTTGCTTTGGCTTGTTTCAAACCGGCCTCAGCCGCTTCTTTCTGTGTTTCGACAGCATCATATTGCGATTTGCTAATGGCATTTTCTTCAAACAGCCGTTTTGTTCGTTCCCATTCTCTATTCACATTGTCCAGCTGTGCTTGCGCCGAAGAAACACCTGCCTCCGCCTGAAGCAAGGCCTGTTTAACTTCAACATTCTCCACAGTTGCCAGAACTTCTCCGGACTTGACAATATCATTGACATCCGCCTTGATTGTCGTGACCTTTTTGGGTAGCGCAGAATATATTTTCACCTCGTTAAAAGCTTCAATATTTCCCAGATATTTAACACTGTTTTCAATGTAACCGACTGTCGGCTCTTGAACTTTGACAGTGAAAACTTCCTCTTCTTCCGATGTTTGATTTTCCTGATTATTACAGGAGAAGAAGAGCAAAGATAGAATTGATATCAATATTAATGTTCGTTTCATTATTTATACTCCTATTGTTTATTGATGGCTTTTTTAAGTTTAGAAATCGCATTATTAAATTCCAATAAAGATTGCTGGTAATTCATGCGCGCTGTTTTTAATGACAAGTTTGAATTGAGCACATCCAATTGCGTGGCCGCACCTTCTTTGTACATTAGTGTTGCCAGACGCAGTGCTTCCTTAGCCTGTTCAATGGTTTTTTGTTGGGTTTCCACCTTTTTCTCAGCTTCTTCCAGAAGATAATATCCATTTTCTACTTCCATTCGAATACCATCAACAGCTGAATTTCGCTGGAACCGGACTTCGTTTGTCTGAATTTTAGCTTTTTGAACCTTGGCACTACGTTTAAATCCATTGAATAAGGGTATGCTCAATGATAATGAAGTGTTAAAGGATTTATTAAAATCGTCAGAAGTGAAATCCAGATCATTTTTCATGCCCATATATTGATAGGTTGTACCCAGAGAAAGTGTAGGCAAATAAGCGCCTTTTGAAATGGCCAGCTGTTTTTCCGCTATTTCTCTCTGATTATCCAGAATCGCAATTTCAGGCCGGTTCAATTTCGCCATTTCCACCAATTCTTTCAAGGTCATATCCTGGAGCAGTGATTTTTTATATTCCAGCTTATCCGATAGTACGATCTGCTTATCGCTGTCAAACCCCAGCATAATATTGAGATTTGAAAATGCCCTCTTGAGGTTATTTTCAGCAGAAATGACCGAAGGCTTCAGATTGGCAACCTGTACTTCCGCTCTCAACAAATCCAGGCGGGAAGATTTTCCCGAATCAAAAAACTTCTGCACCTGGTCAAGATTTTCCCGTGCTGATTTCAGCGCTTCATTACTGACTTCCATTGCAGATTTGGCAAAGAGCGCAAAATAATAGGTCTGCGTGACATTGTCCAGCAATCCTTGTTTCACTGATATCAGTTGCTGCCGGGCAATATCTCGTCCGATTTTACTGATTTTATACCCGTTCCATAGCGCGCCACCGGTAAATAGCGGCTGCTGCAACTGAACTCCGTAAACAAAGGTGTTTTCAAGTCCGAAAGCCATCTCCAAAAAATCCGGCATCATCTCCACAGACTGGAGCATACCTTGTCCCTGTTCTTTGAGTTCCGGGTTGTCAAATTGTTCACCTAAAGTCAACAACGCATCACCAATAGCTCTGTTGGTTGGCGCCAGACTGGGTTTCAGAAAATTCGGAATGACATTTTTTTGTAAGTCCCAGGCATGGTCCAGTGAACTAAAAGCACTGACAGAGGGTAACAATCCTCCCCGCGCTTCTGTTATCTGGGCTTGTGCTCTGCGAACACCTTTCTCTGCTATTTTGATTGTCGGATTATTTTCCAGGGCAATCTCTTTTGCCGTTTCCAGATCCAAAACCAAGGTTTCGGCGCTGGCCAATCCAAGGAAAAGTAACAGAAAATAAATAATTCCTATTCGCTTCATAAAACTAAATCTCCTATTTGTATTTTTAGTTAGTTCTTGCATCTCGTAATAATGTTTGGACTAAAGAGCCGATCTTTTCATTATTAATAATGTTTTCATTAAAAATATATTGTCTGCGCGCATAGACATTTGCTGCCCCCAGCAACAGGTATGTAAAACATTCAAGGTCAATATCTTTTCTCAATTCACCTTTTTCTATCGCTTTTTCAAAGATGTCATAAATTATACTTTGTTGTAACCTGATTTGTTGTTCCATATCAATTTTTAATAAATATTTCATTCCATCGGTTACCAGCCAATCTGAAAATTTTTTCACCGCTTCATTCTGATGCATAATCGAGAATTTGATCCAGACCAGGTCG
>CAYTLS010000294.1:0-4230 GCA_964438745.1 uncultured bacterium | reverse complement strand
TCAGCGTTGCGAACAGAGGTTTGTCTGTAATGTCGCGAACAGCACGGATTGCCGTAAGAGATTCCTGTATATCGAACATGGTTTCAATAATGAACAGATCAACACCAGCCTCATCCAGAAAACCGGCTTGTTCCCGGAAAACAGATCTTAATTCCTGGGGAGATTTTTCTCCCATGGGCAATAGCATCTCTCCTGTGGGACCGATGTCGCCGGCAACCAGTTTTTCTCCAGACGCTGAACGGGCAATATGGACAGCCTGGGTATTGATCTCTTCGGTTTGTCGATCGAGTTTTGCTTTTTTGAGTTTGAGCCGCGTCCCCCCAAATGTATTTGTAGTAATAACAGTCGAACCGGCCTGAATATAAGATTCATGGATATCTCTGATCACATTCGGTTTTTCCAGATTCCAATATTCCGAGGCTTTGCCGCACACAATGCCAGCCTGTATGAGCATTGTGCCCATGGCGCCGTCAAATAGCAATCCTTTCTCATTGATCATTTTTTTTAAATCCATAAATCCTCCGGTATTTTGGGTTACGGCTTAATATTAATATTCCCGCCGGAATTTTCAATATATTTTTTGATTGAGTTGATAAAAGGTATAAAAATAAATAGTTTAATAAGGATCGTGCTTGTTTTTGTTAGATGATTAAAACTAAATAGTTTATCAGGAGTAAGGTGTGAGTACAAAACCAAAAGATGATATGAGAAATGGTTCTGATATTTTTGATCATATGTTTCAGAATTGTAAAGATGTAATTTACACAATCAATGATAAATTAACGGCAATACAGGTGGCAACAGAAAATCTGTGGGCAGATCTGGACAAGAAAGATTTCTACAGTATCCAGCAGATAGAAACGATAATTCGCTCCTGCGATACTATTGGTTCACACATCGATGCCCTTGAGAGTGCTATGACAAGAAATGAACAGGCCATAATAGAAGAGATACCAGCAGTATCTGGTATAAAGAAACGAGTGCTTCTTGCTGAAGATGATTACGATACTGCTAATATTTTAAAATTAATGCTTCAGCGGGCAAATATTGAAGTCACCATGGCTTCTGATGGTCAAGCGGCGTTTGATTTTTTTAAAAAAGAAGATTTTGATTTGCTTATTTCCGATGTAAAAATGCCCAGGGTGGATGGCCTCCAACTAAAAAAAATGGTGCGGCAGATTGATCAGGACATGCCTATCCTGTTTATTTCCGGTTATGAAAGAGAAACAACAAAAGAAATAGCCAAAAATGATGAGAATGCCTACTTCCTCTGCAAACCTTTTAACCATAGTGATATCATCAATATTCTTGAAAAAACGCTTTTATAATTTTTTATTAAACGCCACAGATTCTAAAAATGAAACTTTTTTGGGAACAAATGGTTTTTAGGAATACGTTAATATAAAAATACGATAATAGATTAATATTAAAATTTGACAAATTAAAGGAGATAAGTGATGAAAATTAAGTGGAAAAGAATTCTGCAACTATTACTGTTAATTGTATTAGGATTTATGGTTGGAATCTATTTTTCAGAAAAAAATACAAAGCCTGTTGTTATATTCGAAAATGATCAGGATACAAGTAGTGGCCAGCTCATGCAAGCCTCCTATGAATCTGATCCTGTCCCACCGGCAACGGCCTTGAATGAGGCTTTTGTTCGAATCGCCGAAACAGTCAGTCCCGCTGTAGTAACGATTACAACAACCAAAGTTGTTAAATCCCCAAACTATATGTTGGAGGACGAATTTTTCCGGCGCTTTTTTGGTTTACCCTATGACGGTGGTAAGAGGCAGACTACAGCGCTGGGCTCTGGTGTAATCGTTAATGACGAAGGCTATATATTGACGAACAATCATGTCGTTGAAAACGGTGAGGAAATCCTGGTAAAACTGGATGATAAACGTGAATATGACGCGGAGATCATCGGTACAGATAGTCGGACTGATCTGGCTGTTATAAAAATAGATGCCAGGAATTTGCCCTATGCTGTATTGGGGAGTTCCGATGAGCTTCGTGTTGGTGAATGGGTTGCAGCTATTGGTTCACCGCTTCGTGCGGACCTGGCGCATACAATCACTGCGGGTATTGTCAGTGCTAAAGGCCGGAATTTAAATTTAGGCAATTCCTACGGATCTTACCTTCAGACCGATGCTGCTATCAATCCGGGGAACAGTGGTGGCGCGTTAGTCAACATTAAAGGAGAATTAATTGGTATTAATACGGCTATTGCCACTGGTGGCGGCCGTGGTAATATAGGTATTGGCTTTGCGATTCCCATCGACTTGGGAAAACGTGTAATGCAGGATCTGATCGAAGATGGAAAAGTTAACCGCGCCTGGGTTGGTGTTACTTTGCAGCCAATCGATGATGCTACAGCGCAGGCCAATGAAATGGAGGAAATCAAGGGGGCCCTTGTCAATGGAATTATGGAGGATAGTCCGGCCGATAAAAATGGTCTTGAAATCGGTGATATAATCATCAAGGTCGACTCTGATGATGTGAAAGATGTTGGTCATCTTCAGTACCTGATTGGAAAAAGGGAAGTTGGTGAGACGGTTAAACTGACAATTTTAAGATCCGGCAAGAAAAAGAATATCAAATTGGAACTGGCCGAAATGCCGGAAATGGATGGACAGTCAAGATCTCAAACCCAGGAAGAAAATTCCTTTGAAGAATATGGCATTAAAGTTTCGAATATTACGCCGTCACTTGCCCAGCGATTTGAGTTGGATGATGAAAAAGGAGTGTTGGTTATAGCGACTGAACGTGGAAGCAAATTCGAAGTTGGCGATATTATAAAGCGTGTCGATAACAAGGATATTGAAGACGTGGATGAATTCGTAGAGGTACTGGAAAGCATTGATAAAAATTATTTTATGATCCTGGTGAAAAGGGGTGGAACTACATTTTTCATTACCCTGGAGAATGAAAAGGAATAATAAGGTTATTATTCTGTTAATCAGACCATAATCCATGTCTGATTATATTTATGATTGTAAAAGGGCTTGTAAAAAGAGCCCTTTTACTGTATATAAAAACAAAAAAAAAGTATTTGGTTTGTTAAATTATGTAATTGAAATTAAAAAAGGAGTATAGATGTTAAGGGATAAATATTTTGCGAAGGGTAATAATTTTTTTGGAATAGACTATCCTATTGTTTGTGGTGCGATGACCTGGGTCAGTGATCCCGAGTTGGTTAGTGCGGTCAGCAATGCTGGGGGCTTTGGTGTGCTGGCCGGTGGCAATGCACCTGTTGATATTATGGAACAGCAAATTAATCAGACCCGTGAATTGACTGATAAGCCTTTTGGGGTCAATTTGATAACCATTGCCCCAAACTATCCAAAACAACTGGATCTGGTAGCCGGGATGAACCTGCCTTTTGTCATTTTTGCCGGTAGTTTTCCAAAAAAGAAAGAAGTTCAGATTGCTAAAGAATCAGGTGCCAAAGTACTCTGTTTCGCTTCAACCAAATCGATCGCAGATGCAATGATACGATATGGCGCGGATGGGTTGATCCTGGAAGGAATGGAGGCCGGCGGCCATGTCGGGCATGTCAGTACAGTTGTACTTTTGCAACAGGTTCTGTTTGAAGTATCGAAGGATATTCCGATATTTATTGGTGGCGGCATTGGAACTGGAAAACTGAGTGCGCACCTATTAATGATGGGGGCGGCGGGAATACAACTGGGAACCCGCTTCGCAGTCGCCAAAGAGAGCAAGGTCCATCAAAAATTTAAAGAAAAGATTTTTAAATCTAATGCCAGAAATGCGATTTCCACGCCACAAATTGATAGCCGTTTGCCGGTAGTGGCGGTTCGAGCTATCCAAAATAGTGCTCATAACAAATTCAATAAACTCCAGTTTGAATTACTGCAAAAGTTGGATAATAAGGAAATCTCCAGACATGAAGCGCAGATGCAGGTAGAAAATTTTTGGGTCGGCTCTCTGCGGAATGCCGTTATAGAGGGTGATGTTATTAATGGTTCTCTTATGGCAGGTCAGGCAGCAGGATTGGTCAAAAGTGAACAGACGGTCCAAGAAATAATTATGGAAATCGCTGATGATATTGAGAAAGAACTGACTCAGATGAAAAATGATTTGAAGTAAAATACTGAATAATCTGATAATCAGATAAATGCAAGAAGTGATCAACATAATGTAAGTTTTATTTAAAATACTTCTTGCAAAGGGTAGTGGAAATGTTTAAAATTGCGCCGCTTTGAA
>CAYTLS010000293.1:0-4242 GCA_964438745.1 uncultured bacterium | reverse complement strand
GACTGTGTTTCCAATGATAAAGGAGAGAACATGTTGATCAGAGAAGCAACATTGGCCGATATTCCTCAGATCCATCAATTATCCAGAGAAATTACCTACAGCAACATCTCTAAATCGGAATTGGGGTTTCTTGTTGCCAACTACAGTGAAGAAAAGTATGCCCAATTCATTGGTCATTCTATATTTTACGTGGCGGAAACAGATCAGAAGATTATCGGCTACCGTCTTGCAGTGGAAGTCGGCAATTCCGACCATTTGCACACCTTTACTTCTCTTGATAAAGTGACCTGGGAAACCATCGATCTGAGAACTGTAAAAAACCTTATTTACTTACAACAATCGGGTATTTCATTAAACTATCGTCGCCGCGGTATTGCCAGCGCGACATTGAACAAACTTTACGAACAATATCCAGAACATACTTGCTTTTGCGCCATTGCCGAAAAACCGATTCGCAACCATGCCTCCATTAGTTTTTTTGAAAATAAGGGATACAAACGGGTGGGGTATTACAAACCGACCAGGTACAAAGATATCGATGAATATATGTCCGGACGATATGCGCTGATTCGGTAAATGAAATATAATCTCGAGATATGTGTATAGTCGCTGCTTAAAAAGTAGATTTATAACCGCTAAGCCCGCTATGAACGCAATGTTAATTTCTATATTTAAGGTATTTACAAGCACTTTTATTTTGCGATCTTTGCGTCCATTGCAGTTAAAATATTACTTTAGTTGCCGGATATTTTCCTCAACTTAAAGGACGACGAATTAAACCTTCCAGGTCTGGTAGACCTCGGAGGATTTCTAATGCAAAAAAAATTCAATTCAACTGTCACAAATTTCATTTTCCTTCCACTTATAGATTGAAAGCATAACAACCAAATGAATGAAAGGAAGACAAATGGAATTAGAAAAAAAGACAACAATATTGGAAAATACCTACGCGGCAGTGCTGGCCGAAGCAGTTACAATTTTTACAAAATTTGGTATCCTTGACAAAGTCACAGCAATCAAAGCTCAAAACGCTGCCAAAAGCGCAAAAATGCAGGTTAATTCTTTCGGCATTCGCTCTCCTGAAGATGTTTTTCAGAACCTGGCCCGGGTATTTAATTGTGCAAACTGGCAGATTGAATATTGTGAACAAGGATTCACCGCCAAAGCCACAGCCTGCAAACTGTGTGGTCTGACTAAAAGAATGGGCGGGGATTCTCCCTGCAATATTTATTGCCTCAATCCGATGAAAAGTATGGTAAAAGCCATTGCACCTGAGCAACAATTTATTGTTGAATCAACGCTATGGGAAAATGATTGTTGTAAAGTAAAAGTAATTGAATAAATTAAGTCTCGCAGGTCAGATGATCTGCGAGGCTGTTTTTTTTAATCATTGTCAATATCCTGTAATTTTTGTTCAATATAAGCCAGTCTGGTTCCATCTTCTGAAATCGCATAATTAGTTGATACATTTTCTGCAATCTTTTTGCTATTTGAACCAACCGCATTCATAATATACAAATCCAATTGGGAGTCATTCACCCAATAGAAATTAAAATCCTCATTTTCACCGGCGAGAAATAGAATTCGCCCATCAGGCAAATATTGAGCATGAGTTTCATGCTGATCTGTGTGTGTAATTCTGGTCTTTTTACCGCCATTTAATGGAATTGAAAACAATTCGAAATTATTGCCGCAGTAGCCTTTGAAAAGTAGATTATTATTATTCTCACTGGACGAGAGATTGATATTTTTCTGCAAATGATAACTCGGTATCAAAGTTGAGAACATTCTCGCAAAACTGCCGGTACTTAAGTCATTTTTATAAACAATGAATTTATACTCATCAACCACTGTACAAAGAAGCGATATATCTTGATCATTTTCAGAGATTAATTTTCCATAAACAATCATATTATTACCCGGTATTTTGGCCAAAAATCTATTTTCTGTGCTATCGATCTTAATGGAAAACAGAGAATCATTAATCGAATAATACAATGTAGCGGTGCATTTTGAATAATCAAGTACATTATTCCTGTAATGGGATCTTAATATCTTGCTGGTCTTCCCGGTATTCCTGTTGAATACATAATAATGGGAGTAATCTCTGTAAATCCTTATACTGTCCTCAGGATATGAAACTACTGTTGAATCATATTTTGTTAAAGCGCCGGTTTCCAAATCTAACAATTTCTCACTATAATGCTCGTATATACTATAGCTTGCATTCAAATATAATTTCTTATTCTGATCTCTGAATGCCATAGTACCATGATTCCAGTTGATTTCATAAGAGGTAATTAAGGATAATGTCTCCAAATTCAGTATTTTCAATGTATATTCCGTATCATTATAATTGGCTGGCGGTACTAATGTATCAGAACAATTCACAATTAACGATAAACTCATAATAAATAAGCAAATATATTTTTTCATTCTTCATTCCTGTAGTTATAAATAATTTGTGTCTCATATGTTGCAATTGAACCAAACACACCGATCCCACCTTCAATACCTACATTCAGTCCGTGATCGGACTCACCAAGCATAAAAGATATTACTTCATCATCACGGTCTTTCATAAAATAATCAAAATAATGTTTATCATAGGCAGTTGTTTTAATATTCAGCGTATCGGTATCAGAACGAATATAAAGATATAATCGTTCAAAAGTATAATACTGCTGGTTCTCTGACATTACTTTCTCTTCACCTCTATGATTCGTATTTTTCGTTGATAGGGTTATTTTTTTATAAGGTAAATTATCCAAAAAATGGATATTCAAATCATCATAAGTGTATAAAGTATCCGGCAATAATGTTTTATCTATTTTGGGTACCTCCGGTACGGTTGTTTCAGCAGTGACGACTTTACCGTTCGGGGTCGTAATTTTTAGAAAATAGTTCCTACCGGCTTCCGGTTTAAAAATTCCCAGTGTATCTTCAAACATTACCTCCTCCATCACCCGGTATGCATTATTATCATTTTTAAATTCTCTCTTATATTTATAAATGACTGGGAAAAATTGGTAATCTCCGTCACTGGATGAGATGATCACTTCGGAATCACGATATTCATAGTTCAGTTTTCTGACCGTTTCGTAATAATAATCATAGGCGCCGGTATCATATGCAGTGGTATCGTATCGTAAAATAATTTTATCATTATCTGAGGGCTGAATAGTACGGTGTACTTTCACAAAACTATTTATTGTGGAATCCATTGATATAACCCCAAGAATATTAACTCTGTTCTCTGCATCTGTAGTCACTTTTTCCCATCTATACTCTGAACAGTTGAATAGAAAAAATATGATCACAGCAAAATAAAAAATATAATATTTCATCATGCACTCCTTAAAATTCAAACCGGATTCCAAAGGTTGGCATTACCGGAAACATGGGGACTCCAAACTTCTCAACCTTGTTCTTTTTACGGTCATAGATATAAAACAATGTATTCAGGTGGTTGGTCACATTCATCACCTGAAAATACCATTCTCTGCTTCCATAGCTAGTCTCTTTGCGATGTGTAAGTCCTAAATCCAGTCGGAAATAAGCCGGATTTCTAGCGGAATTTTTAGCTCCGGAATAGAGCATAATTTCAGAACCGTAATGAGTGCTATTCGTAGCGCCGGACTCCTCATCGATTATATACCCGCCATAGTCAGTTTCCCTCCAGCGTTCATATTTTCCAAGGATTGGCGTATAGGGATTACCCGATGCAAGAGACAAAGCGGTATTCAATTGAAAATTTTTTCCTAATGCGATGTTCCCCACACCATTGAGCGTATGAGTTCTATCATATTTTGGAAAATAATAATTCCATTTTTCATTTTCCCGTTTGGTTACAGAATAAGTATAGCCCAGCCAACCGGTAAACCGTCCCCTGTTCTTCTTAAACAGCAATTCTGCTCCATAGGAATATGCTTCGGTATCATAAAACTCATTGAACTCATCAAACCGGATCATGCCATCATTATCATCAATACGATAACTTTCTTCCTGCTTTAAAGTTAACAAATTATCAAAATCTTTATAAAAAGTCTCCACTCGGAAAAGATTGTCTTTATCCGTTAGATATTCCATACCAAGAATAGTGTGATAAGCGGAACTGGCTTTTTTATCTTCAGGAATGTTGAGCCAAATATCAATAAAACGAAAATTTTCATCCTGAGGATTGGCAGTGGTGATGAATTGATGATATTTACCAAGTGAAAGTTTAGCAGACAGATTTTCACG
>CAYTLS010000292.1:0-4244 GCA_964438745.1 uncultured bacterium | reverse complement strand
TTGGCGTCATGACCCTGATTGTCGGCGGTATCGGCATTGCCAATATTATGTATGTGATTGTGGAAGAAAGAACATCGGAAATTGGGGTTAAACGGGCCATCGGCGCGAAAAAAAGAATGATTCTTTTTCAATATC
Organism: uncultured bacterium; assembly: GCA_964438745.1. GTDB lineage: Bacteria > Fidelibacterota > UBA2242 > UBA2242 > JAFGTP01 > JAFGTP01. The sequence continues at coordinate 4,109 of CAYTLS010000292.1, read as the reverse complement.
TTGTTGAAACTTTTGTTATTGCAGCCACTGGCTCAATCTCCGGATTCTTATTTTCGTTACTGTTGATTTTTGGTATTAATCAGTTGCCCTTCGAAGAATATATTGGTGTTCTTGAATTGAATCCAACCATTTCAATTGTTACCGTTATAATTATTTCATTGATAACATTTATTTCAGGATGGGGACCGGCCAATCGTGCCTCTAATCTCGATCCTGTTGTAGCAATTAACAGCTGAGTTAAACTATGGCAAAACAAATAAACGCATTTATCAAAAATTTACTGTTAGTAAAACTCTATGTTCGCGAGTTAAAAAAAGAGCGCCGAAAAATTTTCCTAACTATTGCCGGTATTGCCTGGGGAACATTAACCATTATTTTATTGTTGTCTTTCGGTTCCGGATTGTCAAAGCAAATGATGCGCGGACAAAAAGGGCTGGGCGACAATATTGTGATCCTCTATGGTGGCCAAACCAGTATTGAATATAAAGGACTTCCCCAGGGACGTGGTATTCGCCTCAGAGAAGAGGATGCCAATTTGCTGAGAAGAAGCATTCCGGAAATTGACCGCATTGCCGGTGAATATGATAACTGGGGTGTTACTTATAAATATGGAGAAAAAGTGGTTAACGAGCGGGTTCGCGGTGTCAGTTCGGTTGGCTATAAAGAGATGCGGTCTCATTTTCCACAGCCCGGTGGACGCTTTATCAACGAAAAAGATATTGAGCTGCGTCGACGGGTTATCTTTATTGGCAGTAGCCTGAAAGAAAAACTCTTGGGACCAAAAGAAACGGCTGTTGGCAAAAAAATATTTGTTAACAATGTTCCTTTTACCATTATTGGTGTGATGCAGGAAAAAATGCAGATGAGTATGTATGGCGGTCCCGATGCTGATGTGGGTGTCATGCCGGCTAGTACCTTCAAAGGGTTATTCAACCGGGTATATGTCAGCCGTTTGATTTACCAGGTCAATGAGATCGAAAAGGCCGAGTTTGTCAACCAGCAGGTACGCCGGGTGCTGGGCCGAAAATATCAGTATCATCCCGATGACCAGAGCGCTTTACACTACTGGGATACAATAAAACAATCTCAAATTTCCGGGAAAATGTTCACCGGAATTACAATCTTTCTCGGTGTTATAGGCGCCATGACTTTGATCATCGCCAGCATTGGTGTTGCCAATATTATGTTTGTAACGGTACAAAAACGGACCCGGGAAATCGGCATCAAGCGTGCTATCGGCGGCAAGAAATCATTAATAAAAACACAATTTATCATAGAAGCATTATTGATCGATTTAAGCGGCGGATTTATTGGTGGATTTATTGCTTATCTGATCATCGCCGGTGTTCAGAGTATTCCCAAAAATGGCAGTGGGTTTGGCAATAATATGGCGATGCAGATTTTAGGGAATCCGGAATTTTCATGGACTGTGGCAATTAGTACTGCAACGATTCTCGGTATTGTCGGATTATTGTCTGGTTTTTTTCCGGCCCGGCGTGCTGCCGCAGTGGATCCGATCACTGCCTTACATTATGAATAACCATTTAAACTTCCGAGCTTTTCTAGACCTGGGAAGTTTGTTAAAATAAAAATTAATAGTATGGACAAAGAGGAATAAATTATGATTAAAATGGATAATATCAGAAAAGTGTACAGCACAGGAAAAGTCGATGTGGAAGCCCTGCGTGGTGTTGATCTGCATATTGAAAAGGGTGATTTCGTGACCGTTATCGGTCCATCGGGTTCGGGAAAATCCACACTCATGAATATCATGGGCTGCCTGGATAAGCCCACCACTGGCGAATATCGCCTTAATGGACAAAATATTCAGCACTTAAACGACAACCAGTTATCCGAATTACGGAATCATGAAATCGGCTTCGTTTTCCAGAATTTTAATCTTCTCCCCTATGCATCCGCTTATGAAAATGTGGAAATGCCACTACTTTTCGCTGGCGTCGGTGGTAAAAAACGTAAAGAAAAGGTCGAATCAATCCTCACCAAAGTCGGCCTTGCTGATCGCATGGACCACCGGCCCAATGAACTCTCCGGCGGGCAAAAGCAGCGTGTCGCCATTGCCCGCGCACTGGTCAATGATCCCAATATCATACTGGCTGATGAACCGACCGGTAACCTGGACTCTACTTCCGGACGGGAAATTATGGAACTCTTTGTCAACCTCTGGAAAGAGGGTCACACAATTGTGATGATCACGCACGATCCAAGAGCCAAAGACTATACTGAAAATTTTGTCAATATTACCGATGGCATGATCCTGGAGAATGCGCCGGTGTTGCAGTAGGGTTGCTTGTCGACAGTTGAACTACTTTCGTAGTTCTTTCAGGATTTATTGATTTTCCCCGGGCTGATGTCCGGGGTTATTCATTTTTAGCTGCTTCGTAGTTTTTTTGTGATTGATCATTTGTATTGAATGACAATGATATTATTTAATCTTAGCGGGTCAATTTCCCCATCTGGAGATAAAAGAAAATCGTAATCATTATGATCGCCAGTCAGTTGACAGCAAGCAGACTCATTCCCCAACGGGGTTGCAGAGTCGTTTTTTTTGTGTTAATTCTCAATGTCTGAATACTCTGTTTCCCCTTCAGGGAAATCCGGATCTTTCTGCTTTTCCACAGGGTTTCACCCTGCGCTAGGCTATGTTTCTCCTTAGGAGAATAAAAACCCCGGAACTGGTGCCCGGGGTTTTTAAATAGCTGTGTTGCAGTTTTTGGGTAGTTGGATTTATAGATAGTAACCCAAAGAAATACTGGCAGAGGTAGCGGTCTCCAGGCTTTCATTAATATCAATCTCGGATTCACCATTATCTGGAATTATTTCATATTCATATTGGTATTTAGATAGATGTAAATCGACGTCAGTTGATAAATAGAATTTTGGTGTGATATAATATATAAACTGTGGTACCAATGAAAGACTAGTAGTGAAGCCATTTCCATTATAATCGTTAAACCAGGAATCATTCTTATTGTTATATTTTGAATAGCTAATATCGCTCTGTAATTTTGCAATGGAGCGGCTGTTGAACTTATAAAATATAGTACCATTCAGGTTAACCTGGTGCCGCTTGATTTCTTTATCAAAGGCATAATTATTTTGATCCTGTTCATCCTCATGAACAGAATATTGGTAATTTAAGCCATAGTTGAAATAAAAATTCCAGTTACGAATTACTGCGTGATGCAATCCAAATCTGATTCCGTAGGATGAATAATCCATAGATGCTTTGTGATTATTTTCCAAAACATAGGATTCCTCCTCCACAAGACTGCCATCACCATAATCTAATTTATTTACGGTTACATCATATGTTTCGTCCGTGTTGGTTTCATTTTGATTGTTGGTGTAAATTATATTTCCATAAAATTTCAAACCGAATTTTCGATGGTCCTCCTCGCCAATCAGATTATAAGCATATAAATCCTGAAGGATAAAAGCCGCCTGGTGATTATTGGCTTCAACAATACCAATAGATTTTAAGTAATCCATTATATTATTCAGGGCTTCCAATTTTTTAATACGGCTGTCATAGTGATAGGCTGCTTTTCTTTCCAGAATAACCTGGGATAAGTGATGAAATTCTCCCTGCGTCAAAGTCCGGGTCAATAGTCCTTCAGCCTGTAATGCATCAACCATTTCAGCTGCTTTTGCTGCGTATTGACCATCATAAATTCGTCCGTACACGACTCCCGGTTCTATTCTGAAATTAAAGGCATCCTGTTGTCTTTTAATTGTACCGTCTCTCTCACGAATTAATTGTCCATCGTCTATTGGCTCCTCGTTAATGACTAATTTTGATTCTTCAGTTTTTCCATAGAGAAAACCCATCCCACTATTAACGGAAAGTCCTATCGTGTCCCAAAAATAGTAGGCATAATTTAAATTGATTGACTCCTTAACATCCCAACTCCAGGAATCTTCACTGGTTTTTATAGAATTTTTTTGTTCTTTGTAATCAAAGGATGAATAGGCATTGATATATAAGTCACTATGTCGTCTTATTCGTTTGAATTTAAATCGGACTGCTGGTGAAATGGAATAATTCGTAGAATAAAAGTCCTTTTCATCTTTGATGTCATCATTCGTGT
>CAYTLS010000291.1:0-4253 GCA_964438745.1 uncultured bacterium | reverse complement strand
TAGGTGAAAAATATTGGTTTGGGATCCAGGTCACTGAACATTGTTTCCCAGTCCGAACTGCTCTTGAAATAAGTCGGCCCCCAGCTGAGTAAAAGAGGGCTACCGTCAATTTTTGTATAAGACTCCCTGTAAAACCAATTATCTTCTAAAAAATCCATAACTTCTTTGCCATGATTCAGGGCCTGGGTGACATTGAAATGACCGTCCTCCACCATGGACTTGATTGTACGATCCTCATAACAGATAGAAAATTCCAATTCTGCTTCTTCAACCCAATAGAGGAGCGCCTGGGTGCTTTCATGCAGAACCTGGTAATCATTGTAATCTTTGATGCCATACCAATCCACGATCACGCCATCGACTCCACTCAGTCTCATCAATAAAACCTGATATTCCAGGAGATTATCATCCCGCGAATCATAGGGGCCGGTCAGGGGATAATAATGAGAAGCGATTTCCCGTTCTCCTGTGGCATTTACCTGGTTCGGATTAAAATGGTTCATGGTCCAATGCCACCCCCACTGGCCGGAATAATCCCGGGACTGGTACCAGGGCATGTAATGGGCCATGATTTTTGTATTGGATAAAAGCGCGCCTGAAAACAGGATCAGTGTTAATAGAATTGCCATAGAAAATTTCACAGCTTTGATGATCGACTCCTTATTCGTTTTTCTGTTTAGTTTATTAGAGCAAAGGATATACCACTACAGTCTCAAAATTAAACAGGATATATATTTTTGAAAATCAAAATACCGGATAAAAATGTAAGAGGAGATAGTAAAAAAAATTACTAACCTAATCTTTTATCGAAAAGATAAAATTTTTTTATCAAAATGATAAAAGACTGGTACTGGTAGGGTTTTTATTCGGCTCTGTCCCTCGAAAATTTTTTTTGGTCTGGAGTTTGATATGAACAAAGGGTCAACTGCTATTTTGGAGAATGTTAATGGTTGGAATAAATATTCTTATTATTGTTTTAATACTGGGCATCATCGGAGAACTGATACTTATCATTAGAAAATTTTATAAAAGTAATAAAGAAAATTCAAGAAGTGATCTTGAATCGTAGTCAATTAATGTTCAGAAGGAGGAAACATGAAAAGTAGAATGTTATTGTTATTCATTGTGTTGTTATGCGTTGCGACGCTATCAGCACAGACAAAGATGATTGAATCATTTGATGTACCAGCTGATTCGATCTCGGTAAGTAATTATAATTCAGGCAAGTGGACTATGGAATCTGCCGAAAGTGCAAACCCCGATTCCAATTATCAAAAACTCACTTGGGTTGAAGACCCTGTATATCAAGGTGAAAAAGCACTGAGGGTTGAATACCGCATCCAGGATTCAGAGTCTTGGGGGGGTTATTCAAAATTTATGATAAGCAAAGAAGATTCAAGCGATGTGTTTGATTTTAGCGGATATGATACGTTGTCATTTATGTATTATATTGAAGAACAAATTAGTTCTGGAAGTCTCTCTTTCAGGCTGAATCTGGCTGACTGTGCTGATTCCGAACAGGGAAACCAGCCGGCAACCAATGCCAGTTGTGAATATTATTATTCTCTGAATGATAATATTTTAAACGAATCCACACCAACCGGACAATGGATCGAACAGAAAATCGCCATTGAATCCAATGCTTCCTGGGATGGTTCAGGTTTTAACCTTACCGGTTGGGCAGGAACGCCGGGAAACCAGAAAATAGACAAAGACAAAATCAAAGCGATTGACTTTGAATTCTCAATTGCTGATGGTGTTCCAGTGACAAAACACGGTGTCATTTTAATTGACGATTTGAAATTAACAAGCCCTTCAAAAGTACCATATGTCTTATTTTCTGGTAAAAACGTTTCAAACAGATTAACTCCATTTACATGGGGACAATCATCACTAGAATTTGAAGAAGGAACTGGAATTGAAGGTAGCAATGCGATTAAATGGACCATGGGCGATGAATGGGCTAATGGTTGGAGTGGAGCAGGATACAATATTAATCCTGCACTGAATATGTTGATTTCCTGGGCTGAAGATTCTTTGAAATTTGGTATGAAAGTAAGTGAAGGTACAGATACGTTAAAGTTTCAATTCGAAGATGGTACCGGTAAAAAAGCTCATTTACTTGATCCAATTGATGATGGCGCATGGCATGATTATGCATTAAAATTATCAGATTTCGTCCTGGAAGAAGGTGATTTTTTCGATTCAACTGCCGTAACTGTTATTCAATTTATGGCTAACGGTAATGCAGTTGCCGGAAATACGGTCCTGTTCGATTATATCTGGACAGGTAACCCGGAAATTGATGTGGTTGCACCGGCTGCACCGACAGGTGTTGATGGTATTCCATACCCGGAACAGTTTTATAACATGGTTATGTGGGTAGATGTAGATGGCGAATCCGGAGAAACATATGACGTTTATTCATCACCGGAACCCTTTACAAGTCTTGAAGACCCCTCTGTTGTGCTCATCAACCAAAACGTAGGCGAAGGCGTACAGGCTGTTGTTGATTATCTGCAGTATCCTTTGGTTAGTGGTCCGATTGATAGATATTATGCTGTTGTTTGTAAAGATGCTTTCGGTAATGCCAGTGAACCAACATTCTCATCGATTGTTAATGGTACCGGAAAAGGTATACCGACGATTTCTCTGGATGTACCTGAAAACTTTGAAGCCGATGGTTATTTGGATGAATGGTTTGACAGTGGTATTAAACCATGGGTTTTAAAACCTGAAACTGATAATGTACCTGCCGGAACTATAACAGACTCTACCGATTTGAAAGCGACTATTTGGGTAGCTATTGATGATGATTTTCTCTATGTTGCGGGTGATATCATTGATGATCAGTATGTTTTTGCTGATGGCGCCTGGTGGCAGAATGATGCTTGTGAGTTTTTCATTGGGTTGTATAATCAAACAGGTGCACCGCATACCGCTAATATGAGAGGTAACGAACCTGATTACAAACTGCAATTCAAAGAACCGGGCATGGAGAATGAATATAAAGGGTATACTGTAGAAAATGGTTCTGAATTCTTTTACCTTGAAGGATTTGACCCGGACTACGTGTTTGAAGCAAAAGTGTCGTTAGATTCAATGGCTGGTTCTGAAGATTGGAGATTTCATCCCAAACGCGGTATGAAAATTCCTCTTGAAATCTACATGCATGATAGAGATGACAACCTCTTCGAAGGTGGCCTGGGATGGTCTCCGAAAAATGAAGATAATGCATGGCAATCACCCTCTGTATGGTCTTACACATGGATTGGTGATACCACCGCAGTTGAAGCTGGTGTTACTAGTGTCAAAGACGAAAACGTCGCAAGCAAATTCAGCCTGGACCAGAATTATCCGAATCCATTCAACCCAACCACTACTATTAACTATTCACTGGGAAAAGTGGAAGTAGTAAAAATTAGTGTATACAACATGTTGGGTCAACAGGTTGCACAGTTGGTCAATAAACAGCAAAAAGCCGGCGTACACAAAGTACAATGGAATGCTGCAAATGTGTCTACCGGTGTATATTTTTACCAGATTCAAGCTGGTGAATTTACACAAACCAAAAAAATGCTATTAATGAAATAAGTAGAAATAGCGTTGAGAGAGCTGTTGTCAAACAGTTCTCTCAACAATTTTAATTAAGGATTCTAGAAGGAATTTTTATGTTTAAAACAAACAATTATAAATTGTTCTTAATGCTGATGATCCTGGTCTTTCAGGGTGGTCTTGTGTTTGGCCAGACCACAGGAAAAATTTCAGGTAAAGTGGTTGACAAAAAAACAGGTGAACCGCTCATTGGTACGAATGTGATCATTCAAAGTGAAAATGTTGGTGCGGCAACTGATATGAATGGTGACTATTATATCATAAATCTCAGACCGGGGAATTATGATGTGAAAGCCTCTATGATTGGGTATGAACCTATGATCATCCAGGATGTACGGGTATCAGTGAACCGGACCTCCTATGTGAATTTTGAACTTACCCAGGGTATACTGGAAGGTGAAGCGGTTATTGTTCAGGCCGAGAAAATAACAACCAAACGTGACCAGACATCGACAGTAAAAAATGTCAGTTCTGAAGTCATGGAACTACTTCCTGCTGAAGATATGGGATCGATTGTCTCAATGCAGGCAGGTGTGGTAAACGGTCATTTTCGTGGTGGAAGAAATACTGAAGTTTCCTATATGATTGACGGCATGCAGGTGGATGACTCTTTTAGTGGTTCTGGCCGCGCTGTTGAA
>CAYTLS010000290.1:0-4255 GCA_964438745.1 uncultured bacterium | reverse complement strand
TGCGTGATCCCGATGCGATTATGGATTACGGCAGCCTTATGTATGTGACTTTACAACGCGCCAAAACCGCCCGCGAAGCGATCCGGATCATGGCGGAACTTGTAGAAGAATATGGCTATTACAGTTCCGGGGAATCTTTTTCCATATCAGACCCGAATGAAGTCTGGCTGATGGAAATGATCTCTAAAGGCCCGGACAAAAAAGGAGCGGTTTGGGTAGCCCGCAAAGTGCCGGACGGCTATGTCAGTGGCCATGCCAACCAGGCACGCATTCGTCAGTTTCCTCTGAATGACAAAAATACTATCTATGAAAAAGATGTGGTCAAACTGGCTCGTGAATATGGTTGGTTTGACGGCAAGGATAAGGATTTTAGTTTTGCTGACGCCTACGCGCCCCTGGATTACGGTGCCTTGCGATTTTGTGAAGCCCGTGTTTATGCCATGTTCAACCGCATAGCGCCATCAAAAAATCTGTCCATGGATTACGTAAAAGGTGTTGACGGCGCGGAACCGATGCCGCTCTGGATCAAACCGGATCAAAAGTTGACCCATCGTGATGTTCAGGAACTCATGCGTGATCATTTCGAAGGAACTGACTTTGATATGACCAAAGATCTTGGCGCCGGACCATACAAATTGCCATACCGCTGGCGTCCGTTGACCTGGGAAGTGGATTCTGTAGAATATTGTAATGAACGCGCCACTTCCACGCAGCAAACCGGTTTTTCTTTTGTTGCCGAAGCCCGGTCATGGCTGCCCAACCCGATTGGCGGCATTTTATGGTTTAGTGTAGATGATACTTACAGCACCGTCTATGTCCCTATGTATTGCGGCATAACCAAAATACCCCACGCTTATGCGGTGGGAACCGGTGATTTTGATACATTTACCTGGGAATCAGCCTTTTGGGTATTCAATTTTGTATCCAATTACACCTATTCACGATACAGCGACATGATCGTGGATGTTCAGAAAGTTCAACGTGAACTGGAAGGCAAGTTTGCTGCTGATGTCAAAAGAGTCGACAAAGCGGCGGCAAAACTCTATGAAGATTCACCGCAATTGGCAATTGATTATCTGACTAATTATTCCGGTGATATGGGACAATATACCGTGAAACGCTGGAAAAAATTAGGCGAGTTTCTGATCTACAAATACCTGGATGGTAATGTAAAAGATGAACATGGTAAAGTGACTCATCCCGGTTACCCCAAATCCTGGTATAAAAAAGTTGTCGATGAAACCGATGACCATTTTCAAATGAAAGAGATAGAATAAGTTTTTACCTGTCACAATTTTAAAAAAAGCCACCGTTTGAAATTTCAAACGGTGGCTTTTTTATATTCATGGTCAACCTTTCAGACTGTCTATCGTCCATCCGGAGGTTTTTAAAAGAGATTACCTGAAGAATTCGTACTCTAACCCTATTGTCAAAAACCCCCAGTCAATACCACCGGGGACCAATCCGTCAAATTCAAAATTAAAATCACCGAAATGCAGGCTGGCTTCAGAAATAATATTAAATCTTTCAGTTAAATCATATCGATATCGAAGATTTGTCGAAAGGCCGGGCTCAAAGAGTTTGGTCTCCACTTCATTGTTAAAAAGAACGCGCTGATAAAATCCTATTCCCGCGCCTACTGCCAGTGAATGATTAATATTTCTATAAAGTTCTTTGTAGACCGTAAAATTCATCCCGCGATTACCAAAAAATTCTGACCGGCTGCTGTAATCTCCCATAAACCGGCGATTATTATCTTCTCCTGTCCAGCTCAACAGTGTCATTTTTGAAAAAAATCCTGCGCCATGGGAAGATGTAATACTGATATGAAACGAATGGGCAGGATCGAAATTCTCCACACCTGCAACGCCATAGTTTATCCCAATAGATTGTGAAGATAGAGGTGTAGCAAAAGCAGATATAATTACACACAAAACAATTAAAGATTTGATAGTTTTCATGCCGTTTCCCTTCTTTATTAATAATTGTATTGATAAAATTTAAACTATTTATTGATAAATGAAATAATTTTTATAAAAGAAATTATCAAGAGTTGCATAATTCCATGAAAATAATAAATTAAATATATATAAGGCGGAACTTAGTATGATCAAATGCCCAAAGTGCCATCAACCTTTAAACCGGTTTAAACTGATGTTCAAATCGAATTATTCCACTATAAAATGTGGCAACTGTGGAGAAGTATCCAAATTAAAAAGGTTAAGTGGGACAAGATATAGTGCCTTGTTTAGTATAATTATGACAATTGCAGCAATGATTATTGGACATTTATTTGAACTACCGATTGCATTAACTGGATTACTTGCATTATTTATAATCAATTATGGTTTTATCTATTTTTATGACGATAAATATTTTAAAATCATGCATTAATGTGAGGTTAGAAATGAAAAAACCGTTACCAATTATTCTTTGTCTGTTCTTTGCCGTTATACTTCTTCGCCAATGCAGTAATCCCATCAAAAGTCAGGGGAGTCCTGAATTTTCAAATTTTTCAACCAAAAATGAATAAAATTAACAATTTACATAATAATCAATAAATAAATAATTTGGAAAATTCATGGAGCATCCGGCCTTTGACGGATAGAATGGTATTCAGGTTAATCCCGATCGTTTCAGCAGGAAACGTATCGGCGCGAAGCGGACATTATTCATATTTTTTATGAATAAAGCAGGTGAACACTTCTATTCGGACTTTTTATGTAAAGCCGCTGGTTTGTAAAAATTATTTACTAACCATCCCTTTTAAACTGAACATGTGGTACTTATAAATGGTTTTTCTTCAAAAAATCACTGGAAATTTTTAGGAATTTTCAACTATTTTCTAGTAATTACTTAAAAAGAAATATCAGGGGGCTTTATGCTAAAAAAAATATCTTTAATTGCCATTTTACTGATGTCTGTGGTTTTAACCTATGGACAGATTACCATTACATTGGATGATATGGATGATGGATTTGAACTGGTCGGAGACTGGACCCACAATGAAAATATCAGTTATTATGAGGGTTCAGCCTATTTTAAACCAAAAGGTAACGGGTCCGCCACCGCCACCTGGAAAGCACCACTGACTCACCCCGGCACCTACTCTATCGACATCTTTAATATTGATTATAAATTTGCAAAAGACGCTCAATGGACCGTCAAAACAGCAAGCGGTGATTCCCTGATCCTGGTGGACATGTATGAAAACCCGGGGTGGCTATCATTAGGTGAATTTAATCTGCAGGACAGCATTTCAGTGCAATTGTCTGATTATTTCGACAGCGATACCGGTAATTATGTTTATGCCGACGCTGTCCGGCTGACCTCAACAATGCCGCTTTACCGGTTAAATACAGCCGTTAATCTTACGGGTACAAATATTCACACCGATACAGAAGTAAGTCTCTATTATTCCGGAAAAGAAGAGGTCATAGAGACCCTAAAATCAACCTATGAGACCAGGACGATCGAATTCACAGACCTTCCCGCCGGCAATTATCGTCTGGAAGCGGAAGCAATCGGCTATGCTCCCCTCACCGTTGAAGACATTCAGATAAACAATCAGGATGAAGCTGTCGACCTCGATCTGGTCGAAACAACTGACCCGCTTTACACAGTAACCGGAAATGTCACTATGCAGGATCAAAACAATGATGCCTGGTGCAAAACAATACTGTATGCTGAAGAGTCCCTGGTTGCCATCGATTCCGTTACCCACGGCAATGATTTTGAATTTACCAATATTCCCTATGGCAATTACACGGTTCAATACATCACTGACGGATATGCCGATGAATCGGTTGATATTCGCGTGAGAACCACTGATATGACAGTAGATCCGATGCAACTTTTCCCGGAGTTTAAATTTGCCTGGATAACCGATACCCATGTGGGTATAAACTTTACCGATCCCTATTATCAGAAAATATTAACAGATATAAAGGACTGTGAGGAAAACCTGGATTTCATTTTGCATTCCGGCGATCTGACTGTACATGGTTATAATGGTGAATTAAAAACAGCCTATAATTATCTTGAGCAAACAGAATTGCCTTACTACATTTCCATTGGCAATCATGACACAAAATGGTCGGAATCAGGGTTGACCCGTTACAAGGAATTGTTTGGTGACCTCTATTACTCTTTTGACCACAAAGGCTTTCATTTCATCAACCTGAATGACGCCATTACATTGCGGGGAGCAGGCGGTTATTTTAATCCGGCCCAGATTGATGAAATGAAAGCCTTT
>CAYTLS010000289.1:0-4259 GCA_964438745.1 uncultured bacterium | reverse complement strand
TGCAGGTTATCTTTGATATTATCTTTATTTCTTTTATCATCCATTATGTTGGTGGCATACGCAATCCCTTTTATTTTATATATATTATTCATATCGTTATATCCGGCATATTGTTTCAAAGCCTGACTCCTTATTTTAATGCCGGATTTGCAGCGCTTGTTTTGAGTATCTGGACTCTGCTGGAATATTATCAGGTCGTCCCTATCTATCCCCATGGACTGGAACGATTACTCTTGTCGGAAATTGCCATTTCTTTACTGGCTTTTTATTTTCTGATCTTTTCCATTACTTATATTATTACCGATTTTATTTCCCGGTTTCGAAAGATCAAAAAGATGATTGATCATAAATCTGTCCTGCTGAAGAAAACTATGGAAGAGCGGGATAAAATTTTCCGGTTTACAGCCCATGAACTGAAATCACCATTGACAACCTTGCGCAGTATTTTGGCTGTCATTCAGATGCTGACCGATATGCCCCATGAGAAAGAGCGTATCCGGGACATGCTCAACCGGGCGGAAAAACGATCGGACCAGGTACTGGAAATGGTTAAGGATATGATCGAAATTACACACTTCAAGCAGGGAAAAGAAAATAAAGCCCGCAAGAAAATTAATTGGGGTAATTGGGTGGAAGAGAAAGTCTATACGGTACAGGAATATGCGGAAAGTAAACAGATTGATTTGCAATTTGTCAACAATACCTTTGAGCGGGAATTTTATGTGCTGGTCGACAGCATGAAAAAAATTGTGACAAATCTGATCAATAACGCCATTCGCTATACGCCCAATGGCGGCCGCGTAACAGTCACTGCTTATGTGAATACAAAACAGTTTGGCATAAGTGTCAAAGACACGGGGATCGGCTTGTCAAAAGAAGACAAGGAAAAGGTCTTTGAGGAGTTTTTTCGCAGCGCCGAAGCCCGGAAAATGGAAAAGATCGGCACTGGACTAGGACTTTCACTGGTGAAAGAAATAGTGGACAAATTGGGTGGAAATATCTCTGTGGAAAGTGAAATTGGCAAGGGCAGTGAGTTTAAGGTGGTATTACCGATAAAAAAATAATAGTTAATGTAACTGCTTTATTCACAAAAATATGGACAATGCCCGCTTCGTGCCGATACGTTTCCTTTCGTCAAAGGGACGGATATTCCATCCGTCAAAAGCCGGATGTTCCATGAATTTTCCAAATTAGTTTTTTAATAGGTGTTTGGTAAACTGTTAATTTTATTCGTTTTGATTGAATAATTTAGAAATTCATGAATAATTCAGGGTAAATTCAACCTAAAAATTCCCCCGGCGTTTTTCCGGTGATCTTCTTAAACTGACGGTAAAAATTTGCCATATTATTAAAACCGCATTCATAGGCAATTTGACTGATGGATTGTTCTTTCTTTAGTAATAAATTGCAAACATGATCAACACGGGTTTCATTCAAAAATTGTGAGAAGGTTTTATTGGTTTTGTCTTTAAAGAACCGGCAAAAAGCGGATTTTTCCATATTGGCAATCGAAGCGGCTTTATCAACGGTTATCTTTTCGTAATAAAACGCTTTCACAAACTGATAAATCGCATTGATACGGTCTCCTTTATGCCCCTGAATTGTTGAGTTATTCAAATTAAGAAAAATGGCATCTTCATCCGCGGCAAGTAATTTCAGCACTTCAATTAATCCAATCATACAGTCAATACCATCGCAATCAATCATATTGAACAACTTCTCATATACCTGGTGTCGAATGGGATTGATGAATTTTAATCCTGAATTGGCGTTTGCTAACAGGGTTTTAATTGTTCGGAATTCCGGTGTTTCCAGCATCGAAAGAAACAGGTCTTCGGGAAATTGTAAAACAATCGCTTCGGATTGCTTTTTTGTGTTTTTATTCTTTTTTTGATCGCTGATCCACATATGCCCAAGATTTGGCCCTACAAAAACCATATCACCGCAGTTGAATTTCTGAACAGAATCGCCAATATAGCGCAATCCGGATCCGTGAATAATGTAGACCAACTCATATTCCGGATGAAAATGAAAAGCCATATCAAAATTGGGGACAGCATAGCGTAGGAGCTTAAAGGAGTTACGAACCGGAAAGAGTAGTTTTTCTTCTTTTATCTTCATATCAGCACTTATTATAAAGGGTTTCAATTCTAAAATATTAGCATTTAATATAAAAATATCAATATAGTACAGTAGATTGCAAATCTATGAGATGTATTTCAAGAAAAAAAGCAATAAAATAAAAATAATTACAACGGAGATTTTATGTGCCAGTATAAAAGGGATGAGAATTTTGAACCGGATTTTAATAATCTTTTAAAAGTTATCAAGGGTGAAATCCCTGATCGCCCGACGCTTTTTGAATTTTTCATGAACGACCGGGTGATTGAAAAACTGTCCGGCGAAAAAGAGGACAATTCGACAAAATTCGCACCCTTCAAGCGCTTTATCAATGCTTTTAAAAACGCCGGCTATGATTATACCACCGTATCGGCCTGGCGGACTAATACTCTGGCTTTTACAAAAGGTGAAATGGCCAAGAAAGCAAGCCACTCCTTAAATTCCGGTAATGTAATCACGGACCGTTCCAGTTTTGAAAAATATCAGTGGCCTGATCCGGAACAGGGCGACTATGATCTTTATTACCAATTGAAAGATTATCTCCCCGGGGGTATGAAATTGATTGCCAGTAGTAATGGCGGTGTGTTGGAAAATGTCATCGATCTGGTGGGCTTTGAGAATCTGAGCCTGATGTACATGATGGATGAGGAACTGACTACGGAAATATTTGACGCGGTAGGATCGCGCCTGTTACGGTTCTATGAACATGTCGCGCCCATTGAGACGGTAGGTGCTTGCATTGTCAATGATGATTGGGGGTTTAAAAATCAGACCATGTTTCATCCTGATTTTATGCGCCGCTGGGTCTTTCCCTGGCACAAAAAAATGGTGGCGGCCATTCATAAAGCCGGAAAACCGGCAATTCTCCATTCCTGCGGTCAGTTAAAAGCAGTCATGGATGATGTTATTGATGATATGAAATTTGATGCCAAACATTCCTTTGAAGACCAGATCACACCGGTTGAAGAGGCGATCAAGTTATGGGGTGATCGTATTGCAATTTTTGGTGGTGTCGATATGGATTTTTTGGCCCGTAAATCGCCGGAAGAAATCATCGAACGGTCTAAAAGGTTACTGGACATTCAAATGACAAAAGGGGGGTATGCGCTTGGTTCAGGAAACAGTATTCCGGAATATATTCCCGATGACAATTACCTGGCCATGATTTCCGCAGTCAAACTTATAAAGCAAAAATAAAGGATAAATGCCATGTCAACTATTTTAGAAAAATTAGCGCAACGGGTCGAGGTGGGAAAGATTAATAAAAGGTCTCCCTTTCCGCCGGAATTGAAAGGGGAAGAGGGAGCGGATGAATTGACCAAACAAGCTTTGGAAGAAGGAATAAATGCCCAGAAGATATTGAATGACGGGTTGATTGAAGGTATGAACCGGATCGGAGAAAAATTCTCCAGGGGGGATGCCTATATTCCCAATATGCTGATTGCCGCCAAAGCCATGAACGCGGCCCTTGTTCACCTGGACCCCTATTTCACTGCCGGCAATATTAAATCCAAAGGGACAGCAATCCTTGGAACCGTTCAGGGTGATCTGCATGATATCGGTAAAAATTTGGTGGGACTAATTCTGAAAGGAGCCGGTTGGGATATTGTTGATCTCGGTACTGATGTTGGTAGTGATCAATTTATTGAAGCGGTCAATGAGCATGAAGCTGCTGTAATCGGATTGAGCGCACTTTTGACCACCACTATGATCAATATGGAACCGATACTAACTGCTATTAAAAAGAATAATTCCAAGACAGCAGTATATATTGGCGGTGCGCCGGTCTCACAGGAATTTGCCGATAAAATCGGTGCCGATGGTTATTTTGCAGATCCTTTCAGTTTTTCAAAATTTTTAGCGGAATAATTATGAGACTGGAAAAGATAAAAATCTATTCACCCGCCAGATTTGTCATTGTTCCTGACAAGGATGAAATTTACCAATCCATGGGGTACAAGAAAATACCAACGGAGCAAATCGTTTCTGATGTCAAGTTTCTAATTGATGAATCCCTGGAAAGAATGAAAATTCGTTGTGGTTATGTTTTGATTCCCAAAGAGAATTTTCAATTAAACAAAGAGGGGACATTTTCTATCGACGACACCAAATTTCATTGCGGGGAAATTATTTATACG
>CAYTLS010000288.1:0-4281 GCA_964438745.1 uncultured bacterium | reverse complement strand
AATCAAAAACAGCCAATTGTGCGTTAATGGCAAGCCTATTACAATTAAAGGCGTTAACCGCCACGAACATGACCCCATAACCGGGCATGTTATCTCCCGGGAATCCATGGTCAAAGATATTCGCCTTATGAAAGAAAATAATATCAATACCGTAAGAACAGCCCATTACCCCACTGATCCTTTCTGGTATGACCTCTGTGATCAGTATGGTTTATATGTCATTGACGAGGCTAATATTGAATCTCATGGCATGGGATATGGAGAAGAGTCATTGGCCAAAGATTCCACCTGGATGGAGGCTCACCTGGACCGTACCCGACGGATGTTTGAACGGGATAAAAACCATCCCTCAGTGATTATTTGGTCGCTTGGAAATGAAGGGGGAAATGGTGTTAATTTTCAGGCCACCTACAATTGGCTAAAAGAGCATGATAAAACCCGTCCTGTCCAATATGAAAGAGCTTTGCAGGAGAAAAACACGGATATTTTCTGTCCAATGTACAGTTCTATCGATCATCTGGAAAATTATGCCCAGAGCAATCCTGACAGACCCCTGATATTATGTGAATATGTTCACGCCATGGGAAACAGTGTGGGGGGATTGCAGGATTACTGGCAAATTATTGACCAATATGATATTCTTCAGGGTGGCTGCATCTGGGACTGGGTCGACCAGGCCTTACTGAAAATAGATGATACAGGAGAAAAATACTGGGCATACGGAGGTGATTTTGGGCCCTCGGATATTCCCAGCAGTAATAATTTCTGTTGCAATGGTTTGGTTGCTGCCGATCGAACTCCTCATCCTCAATTAGCAGAAACCCGGCGGGTCTACCAGTCTATAAAATTTCTTCCGGCGGATATGTCAAAAGGGCGCTTCTATATAATAAATAATTATGATTTTATCAATTTAAGCCGGTTCGATCTGAGTTATATAATTCGGGGGAATGGCGACCTTTACCAGGAATACAAAATACCAACACAATATGTAGCACCCGGGGATACTGCCCTGGTACAGTTACAGCTACCCGTAGGGCCACCGAAACCATCGGTTGAATATTTTCTTGAATTCAGCGCAAAAACACTTTCTGACCGGGGATTATGACCCACAGGCCATGAAGTCGCTCAGCAACAGGTAAAACTACCGATGGAAAATAATCGCAAATACCGGGTATTTCTGTCTAATTATCAATCATTGAATATTCTGGAACAATCATCAGACATCGAAGTTTCCGGTGAAGATTTCAGCGTCATTTTCAATAAGGAAAAAGGGGTGATGGAACAGTTTGTATATAAACAACGGGATTTTCTGCAAAAAGCCCCTATCCTGAATTTTTGGCGCCCGCCGACTGATAATGATTTAAGTGATTCACGGGGACAGAAGTTATGGGAAAAATATGGTCTGGATTCCTTGCGATATGAAGTGGCAGATGCCAGTGTTCAAGAATTGGATGACAACACCGTCAATGTCAATTTTGTATTGATCATCTATAACAAAAGAGATGAAAAACTTTTCGATGCTTTTCAAACCTACACAATATACTCCAGTGGTGATATTTTAATTACCAATGATATCAAACCGGTTGAGCGTATTCAGAGTTTGGCAAAAATAGGCATGCAGTTTTATTTGCCGGGAAATATTACCAATGTTACTTGGTATGGAAGAGGCCCATTCCCGACTTATCCTGATCGAAAAGAGGCCGGAACTATTGATGTTTTTACAAAGCGGTTGGATGATTTGTGGCATGACTATGCAAAACCCCAGGAAAATGGTAACCGTGGGGAAGTGCGCTGGGCAACAATCGCTGATAAAAATGGCTACGGCTTATTTATCACTTCGAATCATTTGTTTAATTTTAGCGCTTATCCCTATACTGATGCAGAGATATTTAAGGCTCAGCATACCAATGAATTAACTGCCGGGAATTTTGTTACAATGAATATTGATTACGATCAGGCCGGATTGGGAACCGCTTCCTGCGGACCTGGAATTTTGGATAAATATATTGTCAATCCGGTAAGGTCCGTTTTCAGATCCGGCTGAAGGCCGCTAATCTGAATCGCCAGCTACCCCAAAAATTATCGCTTCAGGATTTGCCGGCCAAAACAGCCTACTATCTACCGGCCCCGGAAATAAAGGTAGAAAGCGACTACTTTAATAAGCCCATGCAGGTTGTAATGTCTGTGGATGAACCGGATTTAGAAATCCACTATACTCTGGACGGAAGCATTCCTACCAAAAATGATCCGCTATATGAAGGGCCTTTTACGATCAATCAATCAGTTACTGTCAGTGCCCGTTGTTTTCAGGAAAATAAAGTCCCGGGATTTACAACAACAAAGAAATTGAACTACATACAGGCCAAACAGATTGATTTTACCTTTCCGCCTTCCCCAGAATACTTAGGGGATCATGAATACGCGATAATGGACGGACGCATCGGCACTATGCAATCGATCGAAAATAATTGGCTTGGTTTTGAGGGAAGTGACCTGCGGGTAGAGATTGAATTGAATGAAACTGTAAGGGCGGAAACAATACAATTTAATTTTTTGCGCTGGCAAAAAAACTGGGCCTTTGCACCGGCATATATTGAACTTCAGGTTGCCACAGATCCGGATAACTATGAAACGATATACACTGACGAACCATTAGTAGACCCGGCTGAAAAAGCGCTGGACAAAAAAATATTTCACCATGAAGTCAGTTTTAACAACCGGCCGGTGAAGTACCTGCGACTCATTGCCCGGTCAATCAAACGATGTCCGGACTGGCATCCGGGCGCCGGGCAGAAATGTCTTCTGTTTATTGATGAAATATCAATTGAATAAAAATATAAAAACAGAATTATTTATAAAAAAAAGGTCACTGGTAGAATAACAGTGGCCTTTTAATATTCCGGTTAATCCCCCTGCAAAAAACTGTAAAAAAAACAGCCGGGGGTTAGCTATTTCCCCACCGACAATTATTTTTCTTCAGTATACAGCCATGGCTCAGTATTTGCTCCTATGAGGGAGAAAGTGATATTATAGGGTCACTTTACCGGGAAGTATTGGTTATGTATGAAATAGAAAAAAGTAGTGAACATATAAAAATAATAGCCTCTGCATCATATATTTTAATGGAAAAAATGTGTGTGGAAGTGGAAAAATTTTCCAATAAAAAGGGGTTTAATAGTAAAGAATTCGCCTTATTGCTTTGCGTTCGCGAAGCCCTGACCAATGCCATCCGGCATGGCTGCAAAAATGATATGTCGAAAACAGTCGAATTGATCATGACTTATGAAAAGGACACCATGCATATTCAGATTACAGATGATGGCAACGGATTTGACTGGGAGCAGGAAAACCATGATACCGTATATACACTGACGACAAACGGGCGAGGTTTAAATATCATAAAAATATATTCCGATGAGTATCAATATAATGAAGAAGGAAATAAAATTAATATAACTATCAAAAATGATTAAGGAGCAAATAATGTTTAAGATTAATCAAGAAAATGACAAGGCTGTTGTTATTCCTGAAAGCAATATCGTTGCAAGCATTGTAAATGAATTTCGTAGTGAAATGAAACAGATTGTTGAACAGAAAAAATCGATAACCATAGACTTGAGCAATGTGGAAATGATTGATTCAATGGGTTTGGGAGCCCTGATTGCCACCCATAACAGTATGCAGAAATATGACAAAAAACTGGAGCTGATCAACATCTCAAAAGACCTGCTCAGCCTTATGAAAACCATGAGACTGGACCAGCATTTTGACATCAAATAATATTATAAATTTTTTCAGGAGGACATTATGAGCTTTGACATGGGCGATGAAATTCTACAGACCTTTTTGGAGGAGGCTGAAGAACATTTGGATGGTATTGAGCAGGATTTGCTTGAAATAGAAGAGATGGGCGAAAATATTGATGACGAATTGGTCAATCGGGTTTTTCGGTCAGCCCATTCCGTCAAGGGCGGCAGCGGCTTTCTGGGACTTGATAAAATTAAGGATTTGGCGCACAGCATTGAAAACATTTTGGATATGGTGCGCAATAAAGAATTGGTACCGACTTCAAATGTTGTAAGCAAGGTGTTGGACGCCTTTGACCGCTTAAAAGAATTAATTGAAAACGCCTCTCAAAGTAATGAGATGGAAATTGATAAATGGGTCAAAAAACTGGAAGAAATTACAAAAGAGAATCTTGCAGATGATGAGAAAGATTCAATCGATGAACGGATTGATATTTTTGCGCCTAATGGCCGCATATCCTTTAATGTGACAAAA
>CAYTLS010000287.1:0-4288 GCA_964438745.1 uncultured bacterium | reverse complement strand
TACCCGGTGGCGGTACTGCATTGCTGAGAACATTGGCAAACCTTGAAAAACTGAATGAAAAAGGTGACCGGGCCGTTGGTGTTCAAATCGTGAAACGCGCGATTGAAGAACCACTGCGGCAGATTGCTATAAATGCCGGTATGGAACCTTCTATCGTTGCCATGAAAGTCAAAGAAGGCGAAGGCAATTTTGGTTTTGATGCTTTTGCCGGAGAATATGGTGACCTGGTCGAAAAAGGTATCGTAGATCCGAAAAAAGTTACGCGTATTGCTGTTGAAAATGCAACTAGTATTGCCGGATTATTATTGACTACCGAAGCAGTTATCTCTGATATTGAAGAAGATGATGACAATGGCGGAATGCCGGGCGGAATGCCGGGTGGAATGCCAGGTGGTGGAATGCCGGGAATGATGTAAAATCAACGCCATATAATATATCAAAGCCCCGATTGTTTTCGGGGCTTTGTCATATTACCCTGCATTATTCAGGAATAATGCAGGGTAAACCTCTTTTCCCTGATTCTTCAACTTGATTATAATCTTTCATTACGGTAAATTATCTGAAAATTGAAAGATAAGATGGAAACAATTAGAATTAAAAATATGGTCTTTTATGGATATCACGGAACTGCCGATGAAGAAAAGGAACTGGGTGGAAAATTTGAAGTGGATCTGGAATTGAAGACAGACCTTCAGCAGGCAATAAAATCAGATAGCATCCATGATACGATCAACTATGTTGAAATCTATAAACTGGTAAAAAAAATTGTTACGAAATCCAATTATCACCTGATAGAATCATTAGCCGGGAATATTGTTCAAAAAATATTTGAACAATATAACCTTGCAGAGGTTACCATTCGACTGCGAAAACCCAATGTTCCATTACATGGAGTGGTCGATACCGTAGAAGTTGAGATCAATCGATCAAAAGAGGAGTTTGAAAAAACATAATGGCAGAGGTTTATATTGGGCTGGGCTCAAATCTTGGCGATCGTCTGGAAAATATAAAAAACGCGCTTTCGCAATTAACCCTGCTGCCTAAAACAGCACTTATCGGTATTTCATCGGTTTATGAATCGGACCCGAAATACAAAGAAGATCAGGGTAAATTTTTTAATGCGGTTGCGGAAGTCAAAACGGAACTGGATCCGATCCTATTGCTGATGAAACTTAAAAATATTGAAGAACAGCTGGGACGAAATTTTAATACAGAGCGAAATGGACCGCGAGTGATCGATCTGGATATCGAATTTTATGATGATCTGGTAATGAGCACAGACAATCTAGAGATTCCTCATCCCCGGCTTTATGAAAGATTATTTGTTTTAAAACCAATGGTTCAGTTAGATAAGAATTATAAATGCAGTAAAACCGGAAAAACGGTTTATGCGCTATTGCATGAATGCATGGATAGTAGTAAAGTTGAAAAAGTAGTTGACTTAAACATTGCCAGCCTGAAAAGTTAAGAAAATGGAGAATTGATGAAGAATTTATACTATATCGCTATCGAAGGTGTTATCGGTGCCGGAAAAACCAGCTTCGCCAAGTTATTGTCCCAGCGATTGAAAGCGAAACTGATTCTTGAAAAATTTGAAGAAAATCCATTCCTTGGCGATTTTTATGATGATCCTGACAGATATGCTTTCCAGGCGCAAATGTTCTTCCTGCTGAGTCGGTATAAACAGCAATTGGAGTTGAAACAAGTAGACCTTTTTCACAATATGCTGATCAGTGATTATATGTTTGAGAAAGATCGTCTTTTTGCTAATCTGAATCTCAGTGATAAAGAACTCGGTCTATATGATAAAATTGCGTCACTACTGGAGAAAGAGTTGACAAAACCAGACCTGATTGTTTATTTACAAGCCAATACAGAACGATTGCTGGGCAATATTGCTAAACGGGGACGGGATTACGAGCGGGATATCTCTGATGAATATATCGAATCTTTAAACCACATCTATAACGAATATTTTTTTCGCTACAATCATACCCCTTTGATTATTATCAACACCAATGAAATTGATTTTGTGAATAATAAGAAAGACCTTGATGAACTGATCAATGTTATTCGCCAACCGATTAGCGGAACGGTTTATTATAATCCTGAAGGCCAAAAGGATCGAAAATGATACGATTTTTGCAAATAATATTTTTAGTAATTTTATTTCGCTATTTGTGGCGAATGGTCAAAAAATACTGGCCATCAATCACGGAAGTGAACCAAAAACCTAAATCCAATCAGGTTAATCAATCCCAATTGAAAATTGATAAATCCGATATTGAGGATGTGGAATTTACCGAATTAGATGAAGAGGAAGAAAAAGAATAAACTTAGTGAATGAGTTTGTGCAATATTTCTTTTGTATTCTCAACCGATTGCGCAGTAACCAATTCCCGTCTGATCGTAGCAGCGCCCTCAAATCCTTTAAAATAACCCCCATAAAACTTGCGCATAATTTTATTTGCCTGCTCAGCACCCCGATGCTCAATCTCTAACTCCAGATGGTTGAGGCAGAGCACCACTTTATCCTCGAAACCGGGGATATAAATTTTTCTGCCGTTCAGATAATTATCAATATTCCGAATCAACCAGGGATTACCAATGGTGCCGCGACCGACCATGACAGCGTCGCATCCGGTCTCCCTGAGCATTTTACCGGCATCCTGTGGGGTTATGATATCGCCATTCCCAATCACGGGTATCCTAACAGTTTCTTTGATGGCTTTAATGAAGTCCGGTTTGATTGTATTGCCATACCCATCACTGGCTGTTCTTGCATGGACAGTAATGGCTTCCACACCATTGTCTTCCAGAATTTTGGCGACATCAAGGGCGACGTAGTGGTTATGATCCCAGCCAATACGAATTTTGCCTGTTACCGGAGTCTGAACCGCTGCCACCACCTGTTTGACAATTTTTTCCAGCAATTCCAGGTCTTTTAGCAGTGCAGCGCCGGCGTTTTTTTTGACAACCTTGCGTACCGAACAGCCCATATTAATATCAATAATATCAGGCTGATATTTCTCTTCGATATACCGGGCGGAATCAGCCATAGCAGCGGGATCGTGCCCAAATATCTGGATACCGAAAGGGCGTTCCTGCTCATCATTGATCAGATAAAATTCGGTTTTCTCCGATTTTCGCACCAAACCTTCTGAGCTGACAAATTCCGAGTAAACAATCCCCGCTCCCATATTTTTACATATTAGGCGAAAGGGCAGGTCAGTATACCCTGCCATTGGCGCTAAAAGTACTTGAGTTTTTATGGTTAATTCTCTAATTTTCACGCCGAAATATAGAAGTTTATTTGCTTGATTTCAATTTTTTATTATGCAATAAAGGTTTTTTTTTATAAATTTGGTGCCCATTGACATCATTATAGTATTTGATAAAAAGTAAATTAATGAATAAAATGCAAGGATATTTAAGGAGTTGGTAAAATGGCTAAAACGTGTGACAAATGCGGAAAAAAAGCAATGAGTGGAAACAATGTATCGCACTCAAATAAAAAGACAAGACGTACCTTTAAAGTAAATCTTCACAATTTACGCATTGTGGATAATGGTACGACAAAAAGAGTTAAATTTTGTTCCTCTTGTATGAAAAAAGGTGAATTCGTAAAAGCCATATAGTTAATTGTTTTTACAACCTAAAAATTTAAAAACCGCTGATAATCAAATCAGCGGTTTTTTTTATAACGGAGTTTTGAATTGTTTATTTGAGGTTTTTTCTTAAAAAGGCTGGGAAGAGGTCAACCTGTTCGAACTCTTTTTTGACCTTTTTGTGTTGTTTTTGAGGTTTTGGGCGGTCCCGGTTTATTTCTTTTCTTAATTTTTCATCAATAATAGTTTCAGAATCTTCAGTATTTTTATTCTCTGATTTTTGGTTAATTTTCTGTGGTGTTGGTCTTGAATCTACCGTTTTGATTGTTAGTTCCCGTTTTTTAGTATGAAAAAATTCCTCTTTATCATTGTATTCACGGTCCTTGGGTTGGGTAATTGTGGTTTTATTTTCATCTTCAATTTCCGGCTCAGATTTAGTATTGTATTCCTGGTTGTCAATATCCTGAATGATTTTAATTGTTTTACTACCGTCATCAACTTTTAATTCTTCATTTTTCTTTTCATTTGTTTTTGGTTTTTCAGGCTGGGAAATCGCTTCCGAATTTATTTTTGCTTTGCTGTCTCTTTGGGTATCTTCTTCATCTTCTTTATCTTGCGGTGTTTCAAGGGTTAATCTCAGTTCATCATCACTATCTTTATCACCATTTGGAAAGCCTGTG
>CAYTLS010000286.1:0-4294 GCA_964438745.1 uncultured bacterium | reverse complement strand
ATATTCAGGTCATATTTGTTTAGGGATTTTATATACAAGAGCAAATGTCCTTGACATTGGTGAAACTTCGAAATACAAGTTATTAGATTTAGAATCAATTTCTTCTGTAATAACTGATATTAAGTTTTTTGCAGAAGAAAAGTGGAAAATTGCCAGTGATAAAGGTGGAAGTGGAAATACAGCTAATATTGGTAGTATAGTCTGTATTGAAGATTTGTTAAATAGTAACGGAGTATTTATTAATCTTGGAGAAGAAATTTTTGATGAATATTGGCTAAATCAAGGTGTGCTAAGAGTTCCTCAAGAAAAAGACCATCGAAAATTTAAAAAATTAACAAAATTATCTGAATATATTAAATTTAAAAAAATGGATTTAAGCCTAATAAACAATATAAAGACAAAAAGAAAAAGAAGTAAATGAAAAAATTTGTACCACCAATAAAATCTCAAGGTATTAAAACAAAACTTGTAGATTGGATCAAATCCTGTCTTCAGGATACAGAATACAACATATGGGTTGAACCTTTTATGGGAACCGGAGTTGTTGCTTTCAATATTAGACCTAAGAAAGCATTACTCTGTGATAGCAATCCTCATTTAATAAAATTTTATAATGATATAAAAAATAAAAATATTACAAGTGGCCAGGTCAGAGATTTTTTGCAAAAAGAAGGAGAATTACTTCTAAAAACAAATGGAAAATATTATTACGAAGTAAGAAAAAGATTTAATGAAACTGGAGATTCCTTAGATTTTTTATTTCTCAGTAGAAGTTGTTTCAATGGTATGATGCGGTTTAATAAAAATGGTGGTTTTAATGTTCCATTTTGCAGAAAACCAAATCGCTTTGCTCAAGCTCTTATAACCAAAATTACAAACCAAGTTAAAAATATTTCTGAAATAATTGAACATGGTGATTATACCTTTTTAAATACCGATTTTAAAGAAACCCTTAATCAAGTCAATGATAAAAATTTGGTTTATTGTGATCCGCCTTATATTGGAAGACATGTAGATTATTTTGATTCATGGTCAGAAAAAAATGAATTGGAATTATATCAGAAATTACATAATTCCAGTGCAAAATTTCTTTTATCAACATGGTTAAGCAATAAGTACCGGGTAAATGATTACATTTTTTCTATTTGGAAAGATTGTTTTATTTCTACCAAGGAACATTTTTATCATATTGGCGGTAAAGAGAAAAATAGGAATGCGATATATGAAGCTTTGCTTTCAAATTTTCAAATAAAAAATGCTATCTCAACGGGAGAAATGAAAAATAAAATTAAAAATAATGATTCGTTATTAACAGAGCCAACGATCAAAGATTCAAAGCAACTAGACTTAGCATTTTAAAAATATGATAGAATACATAAGAACAGATTATAAAAAAACATATGCTGATATGAAAAAAAGCCTGAATGAACAGAAACTTTTTGGAGGCTATTCTGTGCCGCGCAATAAAGAAATCATGTGGATTTTTAAAGATTTGGATATAGTCGAATATTTGGGTTACGGCTTTCCAAGAATTTTACACTATTACACAAAAGATAATTTTAAATTCTTTTAATATAAAAGGTATATTAAAAAGAGTCGGCGGTACCCGCGGACATTGGGAAATAATGAATGAATAACAACCAACTCAAAATAGCAATCATCGGAGGGAAAGTTGCAACGGATGAAGACCTGCAACTCGCCTATGAAAGCGGTAAACAAATTGCCGGGCATGGACATATTTTGATCTGTGGCGGTCGCACCGGAATCATGGAAGCAGCCGCAAAAGGTGCCTGTGATGCCGGTGGTCTTACAATCGGCATTCTACCGGGCATTGACGATTCCGATGTCAATCCCTATATTAAAATCAGTCTGCCCACCGGGGTCGGATTGGCACGCAATTCAATCATTGCCTGCGCTGCCGACGGTGCTATTGCAATCAGCGGACATTAT
Organism: uncultured bacterium; assembly: GCA_964438745.1. Classification (GTDB taxonomy): domain Bacteria; phylum Fidelibacterota; class UBA2242; order UBA2242; family JAFGTP01; genus JAFGTP01. Next base: position 2,344 of record CAYTLS010000286.1, on the reverse strand, counting down.
GGCACCTTATCGGAAATCGCTTTTTGCAAGCAGTATCAAACACCGGTTTGCAGTTTGAATTCCTGGCAGATCAAAGGTGTCGCTACTGTGAGTAGTCCCCAGGAAGCATTAAAATATATAGAGGAGAAAATACAAAAATGAAGCGTGCAGAAATTACACTTTCCGGTGTCGTACAAGGAGTCGGATTTCGTCATTTTACCGTGCAAACCGCCAAATCTTATGGCGTAAAAGGATTTGTCAAAAATCTCAGCAATGGCAAGGTATACTGTGAAGCTGAGGCTGACCGTGGCATATTAAAAGAGTTTATAAAAGAACTCAAAGTCGGGCCTTCTACCGCCCGGGTATCTGATGTTAAAGTAGACGAATTTGACAATCTGCATAATTATAATACTTTTGAGGTAAAATATTGAAAGATATTAAGATTGGGATGGCCCAGATCAATTCCATTATCGGAGATTTTGAAGGGAACTTTCAAATAATCAAAGACTATCTGAATAAAGCACAAAAGCAACCTGTTGATTTACTGATTTTCCCGGAACTGACAGTTTCCGGCTATCCGCCTCAGGATTTGATTTATCGTGAAGAATTCATTGCGCGTAACCGCGATTACCTGAATAAAATCACTACTATTATTCCAAATAATATGATGGTTGTCATTGGTTTTATCGATGAAATCCAAGGCAATCTTTACAATGCTGCCGCCCTGATCCAACATCAAAAAATTGTCGCTGTTCAGCATAAGACCCTGCTGCCTAATTATGATGTCTTTGACGAAAAACGGTATTTTACTTCAGCGGATTCACAGGATCCGGTAACAGTCGATTTCAAAGGAGAAAAACTTACTCTTGGGCTACAAATCTGCGAAGACTTATGGGATCAGGAGAGTGAAACAAAGATCACGAAAAACCTGGTTGACAAAGGCGCCGAGCTGATCATCAACATCTCCGCCTCCCCCTTTGAAAAAAATAAACGGGACTCCCGCAATCAACTGGTTTTCGATAAAGTTCAAAAATATCAGGTTCCCTTTGTACTGGTGAATTACTGTGGCGCGCAGGACGAAATAATTTTTGCCGGCAATTCCATTGCCTGTGATAAAAAAGGTAATATTGTAGCCTTGGGGAAAGAGTTCCGGGAAGGATTTTTTACCGGTACAATTCGTGAAAAATCAACCAAAAGCCTTTCCATTCCTCAGCGAAGTGTTGAAGCGGCAATCTTTAATGCGCTGGTGCTAGGGGTTCGGGATTATTTTCGAAAAACCGGACACACAAAAGCTATCCTCGGCCTCAGTGGCGGAATAGATTCTGCTGTTGTGGCGGCCATAGCAGCAGCTGCCATTGGACCGGAAAATCTCACCTGCATCGCAATGCCATCGCAATATACCGCTGAAATGAGTAATACTGATGCAGAACAATTGGCCAAAAACCTGGGTGCAAATTTCCGGGTAATTCCGATTGAAAAAATTTATCATGCCTTTGAAAAAGAACTGGAGCCGCTGTTTATCAAAATGGACGAGGGCATAACCGAAGAAAATATTCAATCAAGAGCCCGGGGAAATATCCAAATGGCAGTAGCCAATAAATTCGGTGCACTGGTGCTGAACACAGGCAATAAAACCGAACTGGCGCTGGGATATTGCACCATGTACGGTGATATGACCGGAGCGATCGGTGTCATCGGTGACCTGAATAAATTGGAAGTCTATAGTATTGCCCGCTATCTCAATAAAAAACAGAACTATGAATTGATTCCTGAAAGAATTATTACACGTCCACCGACTGCAGAACTAAAATCCGAACAAGTGGATCCTTTTGATTATAATGTAGTCGCTCCATTAGTGGATAAAATCATAAACAATGGTTCCGATAAAACATCCCTCATGAAAACCGGGTATCCAGAAGAAGTTATCGACGACTGTCTGCGCCGAATCCGTTTCAGTGAGTATAAGCGTAATCAAGCGGCCCCGGCATTAAAGGTAAGCCGAAAAGCTTTTGGTATTGGCCGCAGATATCCGATAGTGAATAAATATTAATATGTGTTGAACATCGCTGGGTTTTAAAAAATATTTGATTAACAACCCTATTCTTGATACACCACTCCGGCCGCATACCCCACTACTCGGTCCCTGTCTCCGGCTGTATCTCCGGAATTTCGGTAATCCAGAATATCACATTTTGCCTTACCCTTTAGTGCAGCATATTTCATCAAGCTATAGATACAGGTAATGCCGCAAGCCTCCAGCGTATCATCCATAAATCCTTCACCAATTTCCATTAGATCATAAGATGCCATCAGGTTTAAAAATTCCTGGTCGATCTTTCTAGCCAATTCATAGGAATGAAAATGG
>CAYTLS010000285.1:0-4294 GCA_964438745.1 uncultured bacterium | reverse complement strand
CGGTGCCACGCTCCAATCTCAGTATAAATGCATCACCTGTTACAAAATCACAGAAAAACTAATTCATTGCAAAGCGAAAACGACTTTGTTCAAAGGCAGGCCCTGGATCAATAATGATTTTGTGAACCTGATGTGTACTTTGAGTGGGGCAGCGGTAATAGTATTTTTAGTTCAAATTGTATAAATTTAGAATAATTAAAATAATGGTGATACCATGAGTACTAATACGATAAAACAAGAAGCCCAAAAAATGATAGAAAACCTGCCTGAAGATATTAGTTGGGATGATATCATGTATGAAATTTATGTCAGACAATCTATCAAAAAAGGATTGGAAGATAGTGAAAAAAATAAAACCTTATCTGTGGCTGAGGTTCGTAAACGATATGGTTTGAAATAAAATGGAAATTTTCTGGACAGATCACGCACTTGGTCAATTGGATGAAATTTATAACTATATTGCTACAGATTCTAAAATTTATGCTCAAAAAGTTATTGATAAATTGACAAAAGCCACAGAACAATTGGCGAAATTCCCTGAATCAGGTAGATATGTTCCAGAGATAGAAGATGATATTATTCGGGAAATGATATCAGGAAATTATCGAATTGTATATAAAGTTTATACAGAACGAATCGATATTCTTTCTGTACTACATGTTAGACAATTGTTATGAGCCATCGGAAACAGCAACGATGACCAGGTATATAAAAAATTGAACTATATGCATAAATAATATTGCAGAGATTATTATCATTCTTTTGGTATTGACTTATTTTTTTTTAACTTATCTCAGTTGTTTGAGAGGAATAATATGTTACGGCTGAAAATCAATTTAAAAGCAGAAAATATTGCAATTGTAATTTTGTCACTGTTTCTTTGGTCCGGATGTGAATTTAATCCCACCAAAACTGATATTACAGAGGATTACAATGCCATCACCTGGACCCAAAACAGAGAACTCACCAATGGCAATATTCATTGTCTTGCAGAAAACCCGCAGGGGGATTTGTTTTGTGGCAGTGATCAAAATGTTTACAAATCCACAGACGGGGGCGCAAGTTGGGAAGTCAGTAGCGATATCAATAACACTATCTACAGCATCGTTTGTGTGACCAATAATGTTATGTTTGCTTCGACTTTAACAGATATTTATAAATCTTCTGATAATGGAAAAACCTGGACCCATTGGAAAGCCATTATGATGGATAATTGCTGGATTGAAAAAATGGTAGTGTATGATGAATATTGGATATTGGTAGCAACGAGTGGCCGGGGGCTCTTGAAAATGAGTGTGCAGGGGAGGAGTTGGGAACAGTTGCAAACAGCATCTGATTATTTTAATAACATTTTCATTGATCCAGACAATCATGATATTATTTATGCCTGCAATGCAGCAGGTGCTGAGCGTTCAGATGATGGCGGATTGACCTGGAGCAGGGCCGGTTTTCCGGATGATGTTTATCCCAAAACCAATTGCATGCTGAAATTGTCCGATTCTGTACTCATCGCCGGGTCAAATTTTGTGGATTACGGCCAATCCAGCAAAATGTTCAAATCAACGGATAACGGCCTGAACTGGGAAGTGATGGAAATAACCGGGGAAAACCTGGGGACAGGCATTTCTTCAATGGTGCAAATAGACAATGATAGGATCTATGCTGGTTTTTCACTTAGTCATGATTACGGTGAGAAATGCGGTGTCTATTACTCTGATGATGAAGGGAAAAGTTGGACCGACGCAATGAATTATTCAGTGCCGGTTGCGGATCTTCTTTTATCCAATGACAATGAAATCTACGCGGCCACCTGGGAGGGTATTTTTAAATCAGAAAATGGCACATCCTGGACTGCGATAAATGACGGCATTGTTAATGTTGGCATCAATGATATTTTAATTACAGACACAAATAAAAAATATTATGCTACTGACAGAGGACTATATCTTTATAATGCCAATGACTTACAATTGGTTGACCTTGAGTATTTTGATGGTGCCAATCCGCGGGTATTGTACCAGGCTAGTGACGGCACAATTTTGATGGCGGATAATTCAAGAATGTACAGATATTCCGGTAATGGCTGGTCGAGGTCAAATTGGGATAAATATAGTTACCTGACCCATGATATTGATGGTGACAATGCCGGTAATATTGTCTGTGGCACCATGGAAGGTGTCATCCTGTCCACTGACGCCGGTAGGACCTGGCAGGAGGTAGCGTTGAGTGATGCCTATTATTCTTTTACCGATGATATTATGATGACACTTGACGGTGATATCTACGCCACAGTCAAATATACTGAAAATGATGGCTTGTTCCGTTCAAAAGACCTGGGACAGAACTGGGAAAAAGTGACCTTTTTTGACGATTATGATGTGACATTTCTGGAAAAATATAAAGCTAAGATTTTGTTTGTCGGCACCAAAGATAAGGGGTTGTTCATCTCCGGAAATAATGGCGAAAGTTGGAATAAATCCGGATTGGATGGGAACAATATTCGGTCAATCAGTTGCTATAATGAAAATTTAATAGTGGCGGGTACTAACCAGGGGATTTTTGTTTCAGATAATGGCGGTAAAGACTGGCGAAATGAATCTACAGGGTTGACAAATAACAATATTACAGTCGTGAAAATCGATAAGAATAATAAGTTGTTTGCAGGAACCAGTCAGAGTGGATTCTTTTATTCCGACGGGCCGTTGAAATAAATTTATTCATCAAATCCCGGCCTGACAAAACTCCGGGCTTCCGGAAACTCTGCTTCAATTTGGCGCCTCAATTGTTCCAGAGTGACCAGGATTTCCAGTAATTCATCTTCTTTTTGTGGAAAGAACTCCAGCATTTTTCCCCAGGCGGAAATCGAGCGGTCAATGCCGATCAGGGCAACTTTGGCAGACCCATCCGAATCTTTGAGAAAATCCTCCTCCTCATCATAAAACTCATCATATTTTGAGCGCTTGGCGCGCATGATCTTTACCTGGATTTGTGGCTTGTACCACTGAATGACTTCAAGAATATCCGAAATGTCGTACAGGTCGTCGATACTTTCGGGAATGCCGATATCCTGCAGTTCTTGCAGCGCATCGACTTTTTCATCCAGCAGGTCGCTATTGTCAGTCAGCCATATATTGGCAATTTCAACATACTTTTTGCTTTTTTGAGTTCCTTCAAACTGATCCACTTTGCGGTTTAACTGTTCTTCATGTTCCCGGTAGAGTTCGGTGTCCATAGCTTCCAGATTAATGCCTTCTTCTTCAGCGAATTCATGCACCATCTCTATTGTTAGTTGCATAATTTCACCGAGTTTATGCCAAAACTTTTCGTTTTGGACATCCAATATTTCGTTGTCTTCCAATTCTGAGTTACCGAGCGCGTAATTAGCACATCTGGAGGTAAAACTACAGCGTTCGCACCAGCGATCACAATAATTGTAAATTCCGGAAATGTTGTTAGGATCGTTGGCGATATTTTTGAGTTTTTCTTTATCCATAAGTAGCCAAATATAGGATTGAAATAATCGCATTTGCAACCATTCTGTAAAAATTTAATGGTTTAGTAACCCAGCTGCTGGTAGATTTTGCCATTACTCAGGATATTTAAGGCATGTTTTTGATCAGACCGATGGATTGTGATATCATGGGTTTTGTACAAATTCATTGCTTTCGGTGAGGGATGATTAAATTTATTGTTCCTGCCAACAGAGACAAAGGCGATTTCGGGATTGGTTGCCTGAATGAAAAATTCTGAGGAGGAAGTACTGCTGCCGTGGTGGGGAACTTTCAGAATCTCACAATCAATAAAATCACCAAACAGGGCAACATACTTTTCATCTTCTTTTTCAATATCGCCGGAGAACAGAATGTCTGTATCTTTGTAAGACAGTTTGATGACCGTGGAATAATGGTTGAAATTTTGCGGTTCGGTTTTGATATAATTTCGCGATGGATGCAGGACAAAGAGATTGCAACTACCAAAATTAAAATAATCGCCGGCATAGATATTTTTAATAGGAATTTGAAGTGAATTTGCTAACAAATGATACTGTTGGAATGTTTTCGATGTTGCCGTCACTTCCGGTTCCCAGATTTCACTGACCGATATATTTTGCAGCAGAAATGGCGCGCCGCCAATATGGTCAGCGTGAGGGTGGCTCAAAGCCAGTACATCCAGGTGCTTGATATTTTGACGGGTTAGGTAGGGGACGATGACCATTTCAGCATAATTTCTGGAAAAGGTACGGTCCGCCGCGTCGATCAGCATTTTTTCACCGGAGGGGAATTTTATCAATGCA
>CAYTLS010000284.1:0-4304 GCA_964438745.1 uncultured bacterium | reverse complement strand
TCAATAGCTCAATCGCAACACATAAATCAAATATCCCAGCGCAATGACCATAAAAAGTACCAGCCATAATTTTTTGGTTGGTCTTTTTCGCCGCAGATTACGAAAATTGACCTTTCCGTCCTCTTTTTTCTCAAAATTCAGGAAATCTCGTTTTTTGTTTGTCACTATACACCTCCGAATAGCATACTGAAAAAATTAATAAAGGGTCGTAAAATAAAACCGATTATAGATATTTTGGTAATAAAACCAAACATAATTAAGCCCATTAAAACAAAAGCGCCATACCGCTCCAGCCAGTCGATAATATGCTGTTGTTCCGATGGTAGAAAACCGGCCAGAATTTTTGAGCCATCCAGTGGCGGAATCGGGATCAAATTAAAAAATGCCAGGGCAATATTAATCTGCATACTAAAATAAACCATTGTCATCAGTGGTTGCTGAACAGACCGGGCAAGACCGGAAATCGCACCGGCCTGAAATATGCGAATGATAATACCACTGATCAGAGCCAGTGACATATTCGCAGCCGGGCCGGCAATTGATACCCAGATCATATCTTTTTTGGGATTATTCAAATTATAAGGATTGACCGGTACTGGTTTGGCCCAGCCAAAATGTACCAGAAATATCATCAGTGTCCCGATGGGATCCAGGTGCACCAATGGATTGAAGGAAAGTCGTCCCTGGTCGCGGGCAGTCGTATCCCCTAACCGGTAAGCAATATAGCCGTGCATATATTCATGAAATGTCAAGGCCAGTAAAATTGGCGGTATGATTAAAATTATGGTTTGAAAGTTCATTTCCACCTCGGATGAAAGTCTTTGTGTTGTTGGATGATAAAATCTTTGTCTAAATGGGTATAAATTTGGGTAGTTGATATATCAGCATGTCCCAGCATTTCCTGAACAGCACGTAAATTTGCACCGCCTTCCAGTAAATGAGTGGCAAAAGAATGTCGAAACACATGGGGACTGACCTGTTTGTCGATGCCCGCAAGTTGTACATATTGTCTGATAATTTTCCAAACTCCCATACGGGAAATCGGTGTTCCCCGCATATTTAAAAATAACATATCATTGCTTTTACGTTTTTGTGCCAGTTTGGTTCGCACATATTTCAGATATGCCTTAATTGTTTGTGCCGCCTTGCTGCCAAAGGGGACAACCCGCTCCTTGTTTCCCTTGCCGAAAATGCGAATCAACTGTTCTTTCATGAAAATATCTTTTTGTTTAATCGCGATCAGTTCCGAAACCCGTACACCAGTGGAATACAGTGTTTCGATCATGGCATAGTCCCGCAGGCCTTTGTCGGTTCCACGATCAACTTCATTGAGAATGGCTTCGATCTCATCTACCTCCAGAACCTGGGGCAGTTTCATCGTAAGTTTAGGAGCCTGAATAAATTCTGTGGGATTATCATCAGTATAATTTTCCTCCAGCAGGTAACCGTGAAAACTACGTAAAGTTGAAATATTTCGTGCCATAGAATTTTCTGACATACCGAGGTCTGCCAGAGTGGTAATGTATTGACGAATTATTTGGACGGTGATTTTATCGGGACGAATAATCTTATTGTCTTTTAGAAACTGGTAATAGCGCAAAAGGTCGTGTTTATAGGCTGCAATGGTATTTGGAGACAGATTGCGTTCGATTTTGATATGGTTGAGAAATTCCTGAAAAAGATTTTGCATATAAGGCTATTCTGAATGATATACTGTCTGTTCAATAATATCGCATAGAATATGGCCGACAGCAATGTGGCATTCCTGAATTCGCTGGGTATTTTCGGAGGGGACAATTATGGATAAATCTGCTAATTCTTTGAGTTGGCCGCCGTTTTTACCTGACAATATGATCGTGGTTAGATCCTGTTGTTTGGCCTTTACCACGGCTTTGATGACATTAGGGGAATTCCCACTGGTGGAAATTCCGATTAAAATATCACCGGGCTTTCCAAAAGCTTCTACTTGTCGGGCAAAGATGTCAGAAAAGTCATCATCATTGGCTATAGCGGTCAGTAAACTGGTATCGGTGGTGAGTGCCAGGGCCGGAATAGCCCGCCGCCTGTATTTTAATTTTGCTACCAATTCAGCAGCGAGATGTTGGGCATCAGCGGCACTACCGCCATTACCACAAAGTAATATTTTATGATCCCTGTTAACAGCATTAATAAGCTTCTGTGCTGCCGAATTGATAGCATCTGTATGGTTTTCCAGAAATTTCTGTTTTACGCTTATGCTTTCAAGCAATTGATTCTGTATGATCTCACTGTAATTTTGCAAAACTAATTTTCCTTCCAGTGGATCGCTTTACTGAATTTTTTGATAATGTCAGGATCATTTGTATCATTTAGCACATTGCCGGTGACAATGAACGAGGCGCCGGCTTTAACTTTTTGAGCGGCTACTTCGGGACTCTTAATACCGCCGCCAACAATGACAGGAATATTAACGTAATTACTAACGCCCTTGACCACAGCGTCAGGAACCGGGTTATCAGCGCCACTGCCGGCTTCCAGGTAAACCGTAGACATACCCAGGTATTGGGCCGCCAGAGCATGGGCCATGGCAATCTCCGGTTTATGTGTGGGGAGCGGTTTCGTATTACTGATGAATTCCGCTGTTGTTGTGCGGCCGCTGTCGAAAAGCATATAGCCGGTGGCAATCGGCTCTACTTTTTGCTTGCGAATAGCAGGCGCGGCAATTACATGATCGCCAAACAAGTATTGGGGATTTCTTCCACTGATGATGGAAAGGAAGAGAATTGCGTCGGCCGCTGAGGATATCTGCTGAACAGAGCCGGGAAATATGATCACCGGAATGTTGCTGGCAGCCTTGACAACCTTGATACAATGTTGAAATTCACCGTCCATTAATAAACTGCCGCCGATAAATATTGCATCCACATCAGCGTCATTTAATTTATGCACGAAATTTCTGAGACTTTGTTCATCCCGTGTATCCGGGTCAATCAATACGATATACGCAGCGCCGCGTTTTTTTGATATCTCGGTTAATTGTTTGAAAATTGACATTATTTAGAAAATCCGGATAAAAAGTTAACAAGTTTGTCAAGATCTACTTGAGATCGTTTCTCGGTTACAGCAATGAGCAGATGATTTTTCCATTCATCCTTGTATTTGCCCAGATCAAGGCCGGGGAAAATCTTTTGTTTTTTTCCTTCTTCCACAATGGCGCGGGCAGAAACCGGCGTTTTGATGACAAATTCTTTGAAAAAAGGACGATTGCTGTATGCCATTTCAAAATCATTCAATGCTGTAATCTTACCAGCCAGTTCATGAGCATTATTCAGACAGAGGGTGGCTACTTTTTTTATCCCTTCTTTACCCATCAGGGACATGTATATTGTGGCGGCTGTGGCCATCAATCCCTGATTGGTACAAATGTTGGAAGTCGCTTTTTCCCGCCGGATGTGCTGTTCCCTGGTCTGAAGGATCAAGGCATAGGCATCTTTGCCCTCAATATCCTCTGTTTTGCCCACAATTCTGCCGGGCATTTTCCGGATCAATTTTTCTGTTGCTGTAAATAATCCCAGGTAAGGGCCGCCATAAGCCTGGGGAATTCCCAGGGCCTGGCCTTCTGCCACACCAATATCCGCATCCAGTTCACCCGGCGTTTTCAAGATTGCATTGCCGATGGGATCAGAGGATACAATGAAAAGCGCTTTGGATTTACTGAATTTGTCTTTGACTCCTGTCAATTCTTCTATATTTCCAAGGAAATTTGGAGACTGGACGATCAGGCCGGCGGCATCCTGAAGTTTTTCTTCCAGGTTGCTGAAGTCGGTGATCCCATTGTTTTCCGGCAGAAATTCAATTTCCGCGTCGTGCTTGTCCAGGTAAGCTTCCAGCACATCGAGATATTCCGGTTTGATCAGCGGGGAAACTACGATTTTGTTGGCTTTTCTGACTTTTCCAAGGGCCATGATAGCTGCCTCGGCGATGGCTGTGGCACCATCATACATGGACGCGTTAGACACCTCCATTCCGAACAATTCACAGATCATGGATTGGAATTCATAGATCTGCTGTAGTGTACCCTGGCTGACTTCCGGTTGATAAGGGGTATAGGCAGTGTATATTTCCGATCTCGAGATCAGGAAATTAACAACAGAAGGAATAAAGTGGTCATAGGAACCACCCCCTAAAAAAGAGAGATTGTCCGCTGTATTTTTATTTTTGGCGGCAATTTCCATTAATAGGGTAGTGACTTCGTTTTCCGAAAGTTTTTCAGGAAGATCAATCTGGAAATCTTTCAAAAACTTTTCCGGAATATTACTGATCAG
>CAYTLS010000283.1:0-4315 GCA_964438745.1 uncultured bacterium | reverse complement strand
AATTGTTCCGACTTTCATCTCCACCGGAATAATTTCCCCGTTTTTGGTATGCATTTTTGTTGTGAAAGTAATGCTGTTTTCGCCCGGCTCAAAATTCCATAGATTGTGTTTTGCTATTTTATCATAGAGTTCAGGACACAGTTTTTGAATATCCATTTCTAGCAATTCGTCATCAGAATATTCCAGTTTATGAGATGTAAATTTATTGACCTGGACAATTTTTCCTTCTTCATTCCATATTTGTATCATGTCCGGTGCATATTCAGCCAGTGTCCGAAACCGTTTTTCACTGGCTTTCAGTTTTTTCTCCGCTTCTTTTCTTTGTGATATATCCCGCAATATTCCCTGGGTACCGATAAACTGCAATTTACCATCTGTCTGCTCATTATAAAGACCTTCAGCTTCCACTTCAAAGGTATTGGTAAAAAAGAGGTCCCGGTATTTTATTTCAAAAGGGACATAACTATTATTTTTAGTTAAAATAACAACTTCTAACTCCCGTGTTCGACGGTCGCCTGTTCGTCTTTCATCTACTCGATATTTTACTTTGTCAATATAGGCCGGATGGATAATCGAATATATATTTGTACCAACTAATTCTTCCGGCTCATAGCCGTAATTTCTTACCGAATCGCTTAAAAAAGTGATATATCCATCATTATCCAGACGATAGATAATATCCGGTACAGTTTTAATAATGGAATCGAGTTTTTCTTTGGATCGTTTTAGTTCTGCAGTTTTTTGGGCTACCATTACCTCCAGATGGTCCTGGTATTCACGGTTTTCTATCCGTAATCGGGATTTTTCAAGATTGTTTTCAATCACATGAACCAATTCATCCAATTCCTTGACCGGCTTTAACAAATAATCCCAGGCCCCGCGATGAAGTGCTTCAATAGCATCGGTAATCACACCGGTTCCGGATACAACAATAATAGGTGTATCCGGAGACTCCTCGGTCACCACCTGAAGAACCTCAAGTCCATCGACTTCCGGCATCCTCAAATCAACCAATATTAAATCGGGATTATTTTTCCGAAAGGAATCAATGCCTTTTTTACCATCTTCCGCTTCGACCACATCATAATTGTAATCTTCCAAATGTTCTCTGAAACTGGATCGAATGGCTTCTTCATCATCTACTGTTAGAATAAGGGGCATTTTTTTCATTGATCTTCCTAAATAATAGTGTAATATAAGTTTTTAACAACTGTTGTGCCAAAATTGTTATTCAAATTGTAAAAAAGATTTTCCTTTTTGATCGGTAAAGCCCGATGAATTTTTAAATAGCAGTCGTCATTGTTTTTAAAATCAAATTTTTATTTTGAATTTGTTACAATATATGATATAATTGGTAAAAATTCAAAGTAAGGAAAATGGATTATCTCGCAGACTATAAAAATTTATTAATTATTGTATCTTCTATTTCAGTATTAACTTTTGTAGCGAGCATTGTCATCATACCCATCATTATAATTAATCTATCACCAGATTATTTTTATGGCCGAAGGAAACCAATGCTTCCCTATAGAAACCCGGTCTTACGATATATCCTTTTGGTTTTTAAAAATTTACTGGGATACTTCCTTTTATTAATGGGAGTGATCATGTTATTTATTCCCGGACAAGGATTATTGTCCATCACATTGGGTATTTTGTTGATAAATTTTCCCGGTAAAAAGAAACTTGAATTAAAATTCTTTTCAAATAAAAAAGTTTTGTATGTAATTAATTCTATTCGCCAAAAGGCTGGTAAAGAACATATTACGATCAAAAAATCAAACAGATTTTAAGAATATCGTGGACGTTCCATCCAGAGTCAGACTCAAAATAGTGACGATAATACCGGCTATCAGAACACCAATTATATTAGCTATAAAAAACTTCCTTTCATCAAGTCCAATCAGAAATGCAGCAACAGCCCCCGTATAAACACCGGAGCCAGGCAAAGGTATGCCAATAAATACAGCAATGGCCCATTCACCATATTTTTCAACCCCCTGTTCTATTTTCCGCTGGGTACGTTCCACATATTTTTGCCATATTTTATCAATAATTGGAATCGCCGTAACAATTTTTATGATCCACTCCAATAATATAAAAACCACTATTCCCAGGATTATATTCGTTATAACTGCAACCAAAAAAACCGTTACCCAATTCATGTTCATCTTAATAATTCCAAGCGGAATCGAAAGTCGTAATTCCATTGCCGGTATAAGAGTCCAAAAAATTACCTGTGCTATATTCCACATGCTTATCTCCTGTGTTTAGACCAAAAAATACTATGCAGCAGTAATTTAATAAATTTCAGCGTATCCTTAACATGATTTATTGAACTTTTTTCATCGGCATAAATAGTTGGAATTTTCACTTCTTTAATCGCAAACCCTCGATCCGCCTGTTTGATTAAGAATTCGCTTTCAAACTGAAACCCATTATAAATGAAAGAATCAAGGTGTATTTCTTTTAAATCTATTAGCCGGAATCCACATTGACTATCATAGATTCGCTTTCTGATTCTAGCCGAAATGATTAAAGAAGTGACATAGTTTGATAATATTCTGGGCAGTGGCATATTACTGGTGTCAAATTCACGCCGCCCAAGAATAATATCTGCCCCTGTTTCTTTCTGCTTTCGAATAAAATCAGTGATTTTTTCAGGATCATGTTGCAAGTCCGCGTCAATACAAAGCGCATGGTCAAACTTTTCCTGTTGGGCTTTTTTCAGGCCGGTTTTCAGGGCTGCGCCTTTACCCCTGTTTTTTTTATGCCTGATAATTATAAGGCCGGGTTGGGAATCAATAAAGGAGGCAACTTTTTTCGTTGATCCATCATCGATTATGTACAGAAAAATATTTTTATATAATTCTTTTATTCTGTTAACAAGTAATGGTAAAGAATGCTCGGCATTAAAAGCCGGTATTATGACACAGTAATTGTTAAAATCCATTATAATGTACGCCTGTTTTTTTTCAAAAGATAAATATAAGCAGTTTTTTTTGATTTTAATAATAATTGCCATGAAAAAAAATTAAATTTTTATTGGACAGATCTAATATTTCTGCTAAATTTGTATGCTTTTTAAAGATATTGCGAGAGTAGCTCAGTGGTAGAGCTCCACGTTGCCAACGTGGTTGTCGCGAGTTCGAGTCTCGTCTCTCGCTCAATACAAAAGATAAAGGATTTCCTTTATCTTTTTTTTTATCATGACAGCACATAAAAATATATTAACCACGCTTATCTTATTGATTCCTGTCGGTCTGGGTACAAAATATTATTCAGGCCTCTGCCATGAATGGGTAAATAATTCCTTTAGTGATATTTTGTACATCATTTTCTGGTCCCTTCTATTGTTCCTGTTTCTTCCAAAGATGAAAATTCATGTCAATGTCCTAATTATCGTTCTAACCACCTCCCTGCTGGAAATTATGCAATTGGTAAAAACCGATATTTTATTACAAATCCGGCAAACTTTTCTGGGAAAATTATTATTGGGAACGACATTTGTCTGGTCAGATTTTTTATATTATCTGATTGGTGGGCTGATCAGTTATGCAATTTTAAACATCTATTCCCATAAAAAGCAGATTACTAAAAATTCTTTCTCTACCAGCTAATTTTCCACCATTTCTAAAAATCCGAAATCCCCCCCCATTCAATTAAATATTTTTCAAATATCCCCTTTTCTGGCAAAGCTTTTGCTTAAGAATATTATATAAAATTTGATAAAAAGTGATAAAATTCAACAAAAGAGAATAAACAATGCTTACAAAAACCTTAAAATTTCGAATCATGCTTTCAGTTTTAATCACCTTTTTTCTGGTATTTCTCTCCTGCGATCAGGCGATACTCAATACAGAGCCATTACTCGAATTAGTTTTCGAACCCGATACTGTCTTGCCCGGATCGGTGAATATATTAAAAGCAGTGGTTAGCGATCCGGATACCGATAAAGTAGATATTTCCTGGACTGTAACCAGTGGAACCCTCAACAGAAATACCGGAACCGAAGTAAAATGGACAGCTCCCGACATTTATACAGATGTTTTTATCACTGTTATAGCTGTAGATGAGCATGACGCTGAAACATCTGTGGAAAAGATTGTTTATGTGCGAAATATTAAGCCATTCATTCAGAATTATACCGCTGAAACGGATATTGTACTCATCGGCAACAGTATAAAACTAACCTGTGAAGCCAGAGATGAAGAACAATCAAAACTGACCTACAATTTTATATCCCAAAATGGTAAAGGCACTTTCACAGAAATAGACGGCCTGGAAAACACCAAAACCTGGAACGCTCCATCCA
>CAYTLS010000282.1:0-4325 GCA_964438745.1 uncultured bacterium | reverse complement strand
CATTCCTGTGTTATAGCGAAAATCCGCATTTATTCGCAGTGACTGGTGGTCAGCGCGAAAGTAAGCCTGTTCCCTGGCTGTGATTTCATTGTAATACCAGTCTGATCGTTCGGTGAAATTTTTATCATCGGTTACTTTTGCCGAGCCATAAGCCAGCTTCCATTGGGATAGAAGTTTTTCTGCCAATGACAGTCGCAAGCCCAGGGATCCACCTAACTGGGTGACGGGAAAATATCCCAGCACACCATTAAATTTATCGATCCGCTTCGTGAACGATGAGGCGCCAAAGAGTCCCGGCGCCAGAACTATTCTTCTGCCTACCGGCAGGATCAACGCCACCTCTCCCCCCAACTGCTCTTTTTTATATTCAAAAATCTCAATATCAATGTCAGGATGTGTGGCATTATGAAGACGTTTTTCTCCAAAGACCGAAACTCTCAGGCAATTTTCCCGGTACAACGGCAGCATTAAATTTGCTGTAACATAAAAATTGTTCACATCCATGGTTCCCTGGTCAACAGGATAAGCACCACCGTCGACAACCATGACAGAACCGGTTTCATATTCTGCTGTCAGGTTCATCTCTCTGACTAGCCAGTTGCTGATTTTGCTGTCAATTTTCAGACTATGGCCGGTAAAATCCTGCTTACGTTCTTCAGAGGTTTCACCGCGAAAGATAAGCGGATTATCCAGTCCGCGAATCTTGAAAAAGAGAGGTGTTTTGTCCTGATCCAAAGAATACTTGTTAGTATTCATCAACTCCTGAAAATCAAAATAACTGTAAGTCAGGCCGGCACTCAGCTGTTCAGTGATCCGGCTGCTCACTCCCAGCGAAAGCATCATGTCACGGTGCTTGATAATCGGCTTTGGAAATACTGACTTCATTTCTTCATCGACATTGTAAAAAAGACGTCCCCCCAATGCGATTTTGTCCTCAATGATTTCCTGGGAATATCCCAATTGCCAGTGAATGCCATTCAGTGACATGTCACCTACCGAACTATCAGCTAACAAAAAAGGAAGTCCAAAATAGGGGTTGCGGTTGTGAATCCATTTTTTGTTATCCAACTGATGCTGATGAAAGGCGACATATCCGGAGAAAACACCTTTGTCAAAGAGTTTCTTTTCCCCGGCAGCAAAATAATCAATTCCCCGGCGTTTTTCCGGTTGGAAAGGCAGTCGGAAAGTTCCGGTTCCATATTTTGTCAGCAGACCGTATTGTTGTTGGTCTGAATATTCTGTCCCATGAAATCGCGCCGGATTGTCTACACTGGCCAGCCTGGTCTTGGTATATTCCTGTATCAGATTGTGTTCCTGAGCCATTGTCAGGGAAAAAAACAGGAGCAGAAGTGACAGTTTTTTCATCATTCCGCATCCTCCCCGATAATATAACCCGGCGTCGGAGTTTCCAGGGTTTCAAAATCAATGGAACTGTTATTATTATCCATCAGGATCAAACGACCATCGATAAAGCGGTCAATTTTCCGTTGAATGGACTGCCCACTGTACATCTGAAAACCACCGGTCAGTCCGGCGTCCAATGACGGGTCAAGACGTTTGTAATCCACTTCTGTCAGATTATCACGGTATTCCACCGCGTCAAGGATTGCATCCTTTGGCAATAAAATTCGTTCAAAATCATCATATCCGTAGGCGTAGGGATCATCGACTTTTAAAATAACCAGGGCGTTGTTCATTACCGAATAAAGAAAATCATTGCCATACTTATGATGAATCTGCTTCATGTTGGTAGCATCATAGTCAACATCCCCTTTGTCCTCGACAAAATATTCAAATTCACACATAGAAAGGTCAATACTACTGTGATTGTATGCCGCATGGTTAACCGCATCCTGGGCAATTAATTTGATTTCACCCGGCGCCAAAGGATAATCGCGACCATTGCCTGGAAACATATAAGCGTGAACCGCATGAATATAGTCCTCTTCAGCATACCCGTATTCTACATCGGCGATAATCAGACTATCCAGGTATAATGTGTCCGCTGAATTATTATACAATTCCGTAAACTGATCATGAAAATAGTAGGGAATCGGATCAGCCGGCGATCCATTGTAATAGATTTCGCTGAAGACCAGCGCACCTAAAGAGACCGGAGTGATATAGATGGTCAGCGAATCTTCATCAGTAATTTCAACATTCTGAATTTGTCCATTAAGCACCCGCTCAATCGCTTGTCCGGTAGCCTGAAGCATTTCCGCCTCATTATATCGCCGGGTGACGGAAAAATTATAAACATCCGGTAAAATTTCTTTCAATACAGCCTGACCCTTGCCACCGGTTTCCTGCTCTACATAATTCTGATAGGATAAAGAGGTAGCAAAAACTTTCGCATCAGACACGATTGAATCCCCGGTAATCGCCTCTGTCAATCCGGATGTATCTTTGACGGTTATGGTGTAATTCAAGCGCATGGAGGGCGGCGGACTGACATTTTCCGTACAGGAGAATAGTAAAAAAGAGCATAGTATCGGTAATAAAAGACCAAATCTGGCGAAGGTTCGCTGCCCCATTCCCATGGGTTTATCTATTTTATTAAAAGAAGTCATTGATCACCCCGCTAAATTCGATACCAAAGAAGAGTTCAGGATTAAGCCGGCTATAGGATTTTGTTCCTGCTGAAACTCGCTGTCTGCGATACAACGGCCGGTAGTTGAAAAAATTATTGACAAAGAAGGAAACTTCTGAGCCTTTGGTGAGGGCTTTGCTTACCCGCAGATTGAAGAGCCAGATATTGGTTTGGTTTTCTTCAATTCCCCAATAAGTGGGATAAACTCGTTTGTAAGCCGAACTCATGTCAGCATTTCGCTCATTTTCCGAAAACCGTATTTCTTCGCCATGATCATTCAGATAGCCCACTGCCAGAGAGTCCAGATAACCATGGTACTGGTTCTTATCAAATACAACCTGCTGCGATTCAAGAGTCACCCAGGCACCCAATTTTTCGATTTTAAATTCCAGACGGTAGTTAATCAGCAGATTTTTTGACTCAATATTCACAGGATTCCAAAAAGGCAGTACTTCTTTGTTCTTAATATTATCCATGAGATAGGTTGACGCGTAATCCAAAGCCTGCTTATTGGTTTTTGTATGATTATAGGCTGCTTCAACCCGTAATTTCATGGCCATTGGTGTCAGCGGTTTGGTTTGCACGGATATTTCCAATCCTTTTGATTCTGTCGCATGGGTATTATCAAAAACCGAATAAAGTGTGGCAACCGAGTCAGAAACGGTTTTTCCCGACATATCCGGCATCCCCGGTTTCCAGTAAGGATAATCATATTTATAAAGAAAAATTGGGCGAACCAATGAGCGCGAGAATCCTTGTTCGGAATCATTCTGGTATCCGGTTATGGAAAATCCAAGTTTACCAATTTTCTGATGGAAACTCACTTCTTTTTTAACCTGGCGAGAACCTTCCAGACTTTTGTTTTGTCGATTAAAAATATGTGTGGAAATCACTGCTAAGCGGGTGGAATCAACTTTAGTATACCGATTGATTTCAGCCACATCATAATATAATGGGTTAGGGTACAACATACTCAGAGGTGGCGCCTTGGATGTCGTGCCATAGCCAACGCGCAATTGAGAATTTTCTGTTGTATAGACCAGCATATTAATCCGGGGATTAAAAAACCGGCCATGATCTGTAGAAAAGGGCCCGGTACTCCTGCCATAAGATTCCAGTCGAAAGCCAAGGCTTAATTGGAATTTTTTCCAGAGTTCTCCTTTGATTTTGTCTTCCAGATAAAAACTGGAAATCAATAATGCCGGAATATCATCATAACTGCGGGGCCGGTCGCGAAAAGCATTACTAATGGTCGGCGGAGTCAGTGGATCAAAAATTCGTCCTTTGCCGGTATTGGATTCCCGCCGAAAGGTCATACCACCGGTAATATTATTTTGCACATTTCCGAAAAGCAAGCAGTTGATGTATTCCAAATTTAAATACTGATTAATCGCTTCTCCCTTGACCCATAATTCCGATGTGTCGGTTTGGAAAAAATAACCTTCCTGTACCCCTTCAGTCATTCGGTCTGTGAGGTAGGTATTGTCAGCAGTCAATAATTTTTTTGAATAGGAATTCTGGCGGTTGTAATTGATGGAATAGGCCATTTCTATTTTTTGTTTTTGCGATAGTAAATAGGTCCCATTGTGAGTATATCTCAAAATAAAATCCCGGTTGTATTTCTCCGATAACAGCAAATCGCCTTTTCTGAGACCCTGTTCATCAAAAGTCCGGGTATAATAAAGACGGTTTTTCATAGTATAAAGATTTTTAAATAAATAGGGTAAAATAATTT
>CAYTLS010000281.1:0-4337 GCA_964438745.1 uncultured bacterium | reverse complement strand
TATTGTATTCTGAAAATCCAGATAAGTGGGTAACTTTTCTTCCGATATATTCTTGAAGACAAGTGCATCATTCTTTTTATCAGCAAGAATTGCTTTGGATTCCTGTACTTCATTTTGCAAAATAGCTTCTGCCAATCCGTCTTCCACCAGACTGCGAATGGCACGCCTGATTGATCTGGCGCCATATTGTTTGTTGTACCCCTTTTCCAGAATTAGTTCTTTAGCCTCGGAAGAAAAGACCAGGTTAATGTTTTTGGATTCAACATTTTTCTGGACAATGGCCAACTGAAGGTCGATAATTTGCATCAATGCCTCTTTATCCAATGAGTTGAACACAATTAATTCATCCAATCGATTAATAAATTCTGGCTTGAATAAACGGCGGGTTTCTTTCAGAATCATATTTTGTTTTTTCTTCTGGGAATTGCTTCCAGCATCATTATCAAAACCCATACTGGACGATTCCAGTTTTTTAGTGCCAATATTTGATGTTAAAATAATAATTGTATTTTTAAAATCAATTTTTCGCCCATAATTATCTGTAATATTACCTTCGTCAAAAATTTGCAGTAAAATATTGAATACATCCGGGTGGGCTTTTTCAATTTCATCAAAAAGAACGACGGAATAGGGATTTTTCCGAACCCGTTCAGTTAATTCCCCGGCATCTTCATAGCCGACATATCCGGGGGGAGCACCGACCATTTTTGAGACTGCGAATTTTTCCATGTATTCAGACATATCAATTTTAATCAGCGCGTCTTCCCGTGTGAAAAGATAGCGCGACAGAACCTTTGCCAATTCTGTTTTTCCAACACCGGTGGGACCCAGGAACAAAAAAGTTCCAATTGGCCTGGTGGGATCTTTTAGTCCAGCCCTGGATCGTCGAATCGCTTTTGCCAATATCCGGATAGCTTTATTCTGTCCGATTATTTGCTGACGGAGATTGTCTTCCATCTTGATTAATTTTTCATTTTCCGTTTCCAGCACTTTATTGACCGGTATACCTGTCATCATGGTAACTATGTCTGCCATATCTTCAGATGATACCTGCACAGGATTGTTTTGACTGGTGATGTTCCATTTACTTTTTGCGAAATCCAGTTTTTCAGTCAACTGTTTTTCCTGATCCCGCAATAAGGCTGCTTTTTCAAAATTCTGATCTCTGACAACTGTTTCTTTTTGATCGACGATATCATTCAGTTCTTCTTCTATATGTAGCACTTCATCCGGCACGATAACTTCTTTAATGTGAACTTTGGAACCGGCTTCGTCCATGACGTCAATCGCTTTGTCAGGTAAGTAATTATTAGTAATGTATTTATGACTTAATTCTACGGCAGTATAAAGGGCTTCATCGGAGTATTTTACACCATGATGATCCTCATACCGCTTTCTTAATCCTTTCAGAATATCCAGTGTCTCCTGAAAGGATGTTTGTTTTACCCGGACTTCCTGAAACCTTCTGTCCAAAGCGCCGTCTTTTTCAATGTTTTTTCGGTACTCATCCAACGTAGTTGCTCCGATACATTGAATATTACCACGAGCCAGGGCTGGTTTAAAAATATTTGAAGCATCCAGCGAGGTTCCCGCACCACCAGCGCCAACAATTGTATGAATTTCATCAATAAATAAAATTGTGTCTTCAATTTGCTGAAGTTCATTCATGATCTTTTTCATACGCTCTTCAAATTGTCCACGATACTTGGTGCCGGCCACGATAGCGGCCAGGTCCAGGGCGACCAACCGTTTATTATGCAACAGCCGTGGTACTTTTTTGCTGATAATTCTCAGAGCCAGGCCTTCTACGATAGCGGTCTTTCCGACACCCGGCTCACCGATCAATACGGGATTATTTTTTTTGCGACGGGAAAGAATCTGTACCATCCGTTCAATTTCTTTTTCACGACCGATCACCGGATCCAATTGTTCTTTTCTGGCCAGTTCCGTCAAATCCTGGGAAAAATGATCCAGCGCAGGGGTTTTGCTTTTCTTAATTTTTGTCTGCTTGGTTTCTTCATGAATCTCATTTGTTCCCTTTTTGACACTGTCGCGAAAATTTTGATAATTGATTCCGAATTCTGCAAGTGTCTGTGCTGCGATACCTTCATTGGTCTGCAGAATAGAGAGTAAAATATGTTCATCCCTGATAATATCAGAATGTAACAATTGCGCCTCCCGGTAGGTGTTACGCAGTACTTTTTCAACGCCCTTGTTCAGCGGCAGTGAGCCGATAATTCGGCCTCCTCTTGAATTATCTGCATATTCCTCCAATGCCATAACCATATCCTTTAGTTCAAATTCAAAGGAATTCAAACTGGAGAGCGCGGAAGAATCAGTTGAATTTAAGATAGCCAGTAAAACATGCTCCGATCCGACAGTGTTATTTTCCAGTCGTGAAGCCTCTTCTCTGGCCGCTAAAATAATTTCCTGTATTCGTTTTGAGTAATTTTTTTTCATGAGTAATTATATCTCTACTTTTTAGTTTATTTCGATTGACAATTTTCTTTCATCCATGCGCAGGACCTTTTCAGTTCTTTGAGCAATTTCCGGATTATGGGTTGCAATAATAAAAGTATTCCCAAAATCCTGATTCAATTTTAATAATAAATCTACAAGATTTTTACTGTTTTTCAAATCAAGATTACCGGATGGTTCATCAGCCAGGATAACTTTGGGGTTGTTAATTAAGGCTCTTGCGACGGCAATTCGTTGTCTTTCTCCTCCTGACATTTCCGAAGGTTTATGGGTCATACGGTGCCCCATACCCACTTTTTCTAAAATTTCTTTAGCACGATCTTCAGAATCATCGGATTTATTTTTATAGACCATGCTGGGAAGCAAGACATTTTCCAGGGCTGTAAATTCCGATAGCAGGTGATGAAACTGAAAAACAAAGCCAATTTCTTCATTTCTAAAGCGGGCTTTTTCCGCGTTGGATAAATCAAAGGGATTAACACCATTATAAAAAATTTCTCCGGCATCCGGTCTGTCTAGAGTGCCCAAAATATTGAGTAAAGTAGATTTTCCGATCCCGGATGGGCCCATTAAGGTTACAAAATCGCCCTGATTCAGGCTAAAGCTGATATTTTCAAAAACAGTAATTTGGCTTTCTTTACTGAAATATTGTTTTTTTAGATTTTTTACTTCCAATACCAGGTTGTCATTTTTCATATCTGATCGCTTCCAATGGCATAAGTTTACTGATTTTGTAGGAGGGATAAATCGTGCCGAGAAAAATCAAAGTTATTCCGGTAATAACAATTAAAAATATATCAAGAAAATAAAGTTTGACCGGCAAATAGGGAATAAAATAGACTGAGGGCAGCGGAATAAAATTGTATTTTGACTGCAACAATACAATTGTCAAAGACAATATTAACCCGGCTATCATGCCGAGTAATCCGGTAATCATTCCCAGGCGGGTAAATATTTTTCTTAACTGGGTATTATTTACGCCCAAAGCTTGTAGCATTCCAATCTCTCTTATCTTTTCCATGACCAGCATCACTAAAGAACTGGTCAAATTAAAAACAGCAACGAATATAATCAGACTTAAGGCAAGAAACGTTCCATACTTTTCCAACTTCATCGCACCAAATAAAGTTTGATGCAACTCTGCCCAACTTTTTATATCAGCATTCTGAAAATTCATACTTTTCAATACCGGCATCATTTTTCCAGCCCGGTTGTAGTCTTTAAATTTACCATTGATTTCAGTGTAATTGTTCCCCTTACGAAATATTCGCTGCCCTTGCGCCAGGTCGATAAATGCGACATTATCATCATAATCAAACAGATCCAGGCGAAAGACACCGGTCAGAACAAACTGGCCGACGTAAGGAATATTAAAGGTGCTGCCGATTTTTAACGGATTAACCACATTCACCGTATCACCAATGTAAAGTCCCATTTTATCAACTAACCGGTAGCCCATGATGATTCCCGGAAGATCGCTGACTGCTGAATTGAGATAATTACCCCCCCGAACAAAAAGAGATTCACTGAACATTTCTTCCCGGGCAGTAGAATCAACCGCTTTGATTTTAACCACAGCATCTTTATAATCATTGGTCAAAATTGATTTGCTGGTTACAGCCGGATGAATGCTTAATTTAGGTTCTTTCACGAATTGTTTTTTTATGGCTGCCACATTGTCGGCGGTGAGGTTATTCCCCATTATTTTCAGATGGGATTCAAAATCAATCAGTCGACGGCTGATTTCATTTTCAAAGCCATTTAATACAGCTACCGCCAAAATCATCGCAAAAATACCTATTGCAACACCAACAATAGAAACCCATGAGGTAAAGGAGATCAACCCGGTTTGTTTCTCG
>CAYTLS010000280.1:0-4340 GCA_964438745.1 uncultured bacterium | reverse complement strand
TACCCATGCTACCTGCTCTCCTTCTTTGAGAAAAAAGTTAGTATAGCGTTGGATAAACAGTCCTATCCTCTGATTTTTTATTGATTAGGAATCCCCCATTCTATCCTGTTGAACTACAAGGGTATTTGTTCTCTTTGATAATATTTTGTACTAAATCAATTTTGAAAAATCTTTATTTGATCAGTGCATCTTAACCATTGCTCTTTATGGATTTTCTGCAAGCAGGGAAATATAAATATTTATTTGTTTTTAAGAAAATATTTTTTCGTTAAGGTTAAACTAAGTTTTTTAGAGCAATGAACTTTATCAAAATTTAACGCTGTTTCAGTGATTATAGATTAGTCCAAAATAGATAATCTTTCTTTTTTTTATGAGGATCCGCTACTGTTTTTTTTTCTATTTTCTGGTGCGAAAATTATAAAAAAACAGGGATAGTGAAGAGCTGGTATAATTATTTAAAATTTGTATTTAACCTTCAAAAATGATATAATTAAGAAAAATAACAGAGTGTAATGAAAAATATATTTCAAAAAAAAAGCAACCCAGAGGTGGCCGTGGCATTAGGCGGCGGCGCTGCTTTGGGACTTGCCCATATTGGTGTCTTAAAATATCTTGAAGAAGCCAACTTGAAACCAACAATAATTGCAGGCACCAGTATGGGCTCTGTAATAGGCGGGATGTATGCAGCCGGTCTGCCCTTACAAAAAATTGAAGAAGTTGCCGTCAGTTTTAACAACAAAACCAAAGTGCTTTCACTTTTGTCCTTTGCCTTTCAAAAATCCGGTATCATCAGTCATGAAAAAATAGACAAATTTTTTCGTGCCCGCCTCAAAGAAAAGCGTATCGAAGATTGCGACATTGATTTTATTGCCGTTGCCGTGGATCTGATCAATGGCAATACCCTTTACATTAATAAGGGCGATCTTGTTGATGCTCTTCATGCGAGTATCTCAATACCCGGCGTTTTTAATCCCTTTGAGGCCAACGGCAGTCTGCTGGTCGATGGCGGTGTCCGGGAAAATCTTCCCCTCGCAGCTTTACAAAACTATAAACCGGATATTCTTATTGCGGTGGATGTCCTAAAATCCAACTTAAAAACCACTGAAAATAACTTTTGTGAAATTGACAGCAGTCAAAAATATATCCATAAAAGCAATCTGAATATACTGGAAAAAATCTCCGATGCCTTTAAACAAAAGAGTATCTCCAAAAAGGATAAAAATTTGCCGGACATTACAACAGTCGGACTTCAATCCCTGCAATTGCTGATAGATGAAAATTCTATTTGCAGGGAAAAAATACATAAACCGGATCTGCTTATTAATTTAGATCTCAATGACTATAAGATATGGGAATTTTGGCAGGCACGGAAATTCATTGATTTTGGATATAAAGAAACCAAAGAAATAATCGAAAACTCTAATCTAAAAATTCCGAAAGGATAAAAAAATGAGTAAAAAAGACCTTTCACGTCGAGATTTTATTAAAACATCCTTATCCATAGGTGCTGTTACTTTTGGTAGCCAGTTTTGGAATAATCCACTTTTTGCAGCTGATGACAATGTCATCCCGGATATCATAGCTGTAAGAAACGGAGAACCCGATATTATGTATCATCGTGCAATGGAAGCCCTTGGTGGCATGAAAAATTTCATCAAAAAAGGACAAACCGTACTGGTCAAACCCAATATAGCCTGGGCCCGTACTCCAGAAGAAGGAGCCAACACGAATCCTTTATTGGTAAAGACTATCGTTCATGACATTCTTCAGGCAGGGGCGGATAAAGTCTACGTTTTCGATCATACTTGTAATGATCCGGAAAAATGCTACGCCATGAGTAATATCGAAGAGGCTGCCAAAGAAGCCGGCGCCATCGTTGTTCCCGGTGGCAATGAAAGCGATTATGTACCGGTAAAAATCCCCGGTGGAAAAATTTTAAAAGACGCTAAAATTCATAAAATGCTGGCAGAAAGTGATGTCATGATCAATGTGCCGGTATTAAAGCACCATAAATCCGCAAAAATGACTGCGGCCATGAAAAACCTCATGGGCGTTATTTGGAACCGTTCTTATTACCACCGCAAAGGCTTGCACCAGTGTATCGCGGATTTTTGTACCTATGCCAAACCGACCCTTAATATTGTGGACGGTTACCGCGTGACCATGGACAATGGCCCACAGCGCGCAAAACCGGAAGATATTGTTCTGCGAAAAATGCTACTGGTTTCTAAAGATATGGTAGCCGTTGACGCCGCTGTATCAAAAATTCTCAATTATGAACCGGATAAAGTAGAACATATCCGCTATGGCCATGAAATGAATATTGGTAATATGAATTTGGCTGAGCAAAACATCAAAAAAATCATTATCTGATATATCCGGAGTAAAAACAACATGAGTTTAAAAAGTTTAAGGCGGATTATTGCGCTCTTTTTTCTAGTATTCTTTTCATTGGCTTTTGTAGAAGCAGGCCTGTTGCCCAATCGCTTTTTTGGCGCCATCGCCCATACTCAAATCATTCCATCGATTTTAGGAATTATCACCGGCGCAGGAATTTTCTTTGCCTTGACTTTTATACTCGTGCTGATCATGACCGTCATTTTCGGGCGTGTCTATTGTAGTTTCTTGTGTCCTCTGGGAATCTTTCAGGATTTCCTGGCACGAATATTTTATAAGCGAAAAAATTCTCAAACATATCCGCTGCAACGAATAATTCAAGGGACTTTTTTCTTTGGTATCATTATCATCGCTGGTTTAGGGTCTGTTTATATTATCAATCTGCTGGACCCCTATTCACTGTTTGGTAAAATCTTCAGTAATATTATTCGTCCGATTGCCTATTCCCTCAACAATTTTCTTGTCAACCTGTTGCAGCACTTTGACATCTATTCACTTCCGGTATTAAAATTCGGTTCCATGCCCAGCACAATCCTGGCCTTCTCCTTTTTATTCTTTACCATTCTCATATTCGCAGCGATGTTTTCACGCCGGTTTTTCTGTACAACTTTATGTCCCGCCGGATTCTTTTTATCCCTTTTCGCCGGAAAATCTGTCTATCGCATCAAAATTGACGAAAATAAATGCACCAACTGCTCGCTCTGTTCAAGGGTGTGCAAAACCGATTGTATTGATTATCAAAATAATAAAGTTGCCAATCATGAGTGTGTTGCCTGTTTCAGTTGTGTGGATACCTGTCCTGTAAATGCCATTACCTATTCTTCAAAAAAAAACCAAAAAGTATTTAATCCGCAGAAACGGGAACTATTGCTCAGTGGTGGCGTAGCCGCGGCCTTACTATTGCCCTTTCCCTTTCGTAAAAAAGTAAGTGCCAAACTTAAAACCGGGCAGCCGGTCATGCCGCCGGGAGCACAAAATCGCGATCATTTTACCACCAGTTGCACCTCCTGTCAACTCTGTGTTACCAATTGCCCAACCAATGTGATAACACCGGCCATCCATCAGTATGGAATAACCGGTCTTTTTCAACCCTGCATGGATTTTAATAAATCCTATTGTGAATATGATTGTAATATTTGCACGACGATCTGTCCCTCCGATGCCCTAAAAGAATTGCTCATGAAAACGAAACAACTTACACAGTTGGGCAAAGTGGAATTAAAAAAAGACCTATGTGTTGTTTATAAAAATGACATGGATTGCGGTGCCTGCGCTGAGGGATGCCCAACTCATGCTGTCTACACAGAAATGGAAAACAATATCAATTATCCCAAAACACGTACTGATATTTGTATCGGTTGCGGTGCCTGCCAATACATGTGTCCGGTAATGCCCAAAGCAATTATTGTGAATGGAAATAGCGACCACATTTTGGCTGAACCGGCTTACGAAGAAACAGAGCAGTCCAAACAGAAACAGGTCGATAAATCCGAAGAGGAATTTCCATTTTAGTTATTATTAAGATAAATAGATTCTCCTTTCTTTTTTAAGCGTAACAACCCAGGTAGCTTACATGTTCTTGTAAATGACAATTCTCATTGTCATATTCTAATTTATCACATCTAAATTCAGGATAAACCCACATAGACCGGACAAACCCATCTTCACTGAGTAGTTACTTTTATGCAAAAATTAATAGAATTAATGTTTTACAAAATAAATGATAAGAAAATAATTTGGAAAATTCATGGGTCATTCGGCTTTTACGAATAGAATATCCGGCAAAATAGGCCCCCGCTCAGTTACCACCTCACTGTTTCTGTAAAATTAAAGAACTGCAATATTTATATATAAAAAAAATAGGTAACTACTCCGGTATGTTTTAGCTTCCTGTAACAGACAATTCCTATTGTCTGTTTATCTGCCATTTTTATAAAAACCGG